>JAAZOP010000003.1 GCA_012797735.1 Myxococcales bacterium | reverse complement strand
GCTCGACGCCGACGGCCGGCCGGTCGGCCCGGCGGAGGTCGTGCGCGCCGTCGTCCGCGCGCGGGCCTACCGGACGTACTGGCAGGTCGGCGCCCTGCTCGAGGGCGGCCGGGCGGCGGCCGACCTGACCGGAGCGACGACGCTCGATCCGGAAACGCAGGCCGCGCTGCATCTGGCGCACCGCACGGCGCGGCGCCTGCGGGCGCGCCGCCTGGCCGCCGGGGCGCTGGACCTCGAGCAGCCCGAGGCGTTGATCCTGCCGGACGGGGCGGGCGGCATCGCCTCGATCCGGGCGCGGGCGCGGTCCGCGGGGGAGCGGGAGGCGTACCGGCTGATCGAGGAGCTGATGCTGCTGGCGAACCGGGCGGTGGCGCGCTGGCTGATCGGGCGAGGCGCGCCGGCGGTATTCCGGGTCCACGAGCCGCCGGAGGAGGCGGAGGTGCGGCGGTTCGCGGTCGTGGCCCGGCACTACGGCATCCCGGTGCGGGTCGAGCGCGGGGTCCGGCCGGGGACGTTGGCCGACGCGTTGCACGCGATGCGCGGGCGTCCCTTCGCCGAGGCGCTCGCTTCGCTGCTGCTGCGGGCGCTCCGGCAGGCGCGCTACGCGCCGGACAACCTCGGGCACTTCGGGCTGGCGTTCCGCGAGTACCTGCACTTCACCTCGCCGATCCGCCGCTACCCCGACCTGGTCGTGCATCGCATCGTCGGGGCGGTGCTGGACGGTGCGACGCCGGGTGAACTGGCGGCGCTGGCCGAGCGCGAGGACGTGGCGGTTGCCGCCGCCGTCGCCTCGGCGCGCGAGCGGCGGGCGATGCTGGTGGAGCGCGAGGTGGTCGACCTTTGCGGCGCGTGGCTCCTGCGCGGGCGGATCGGCGAGGAGTTCGAGGGTCGGGTGTCGGGGATGGGAGCCGCGGGGATCTTCGTGCGGCTGGAGGAGCCGTTCGTCGAGGGACTGGTCGCGCTGGAGGACCTGCCGGCGGACGAGTGGCGGCTGCACGCCGACGAACTGCGGCTCTGCGGAACGAACACCGGCCGCTCGTTCCGCCTCGGAGACGCGCTCCGCGTCCGGGTGCTCGATGCGAGTCTGGCCAGACGCAGAGCCTTTTTTGCGCTGGTCGAGGGGCGAGGGGAGCGGGGACGAGGGCGCCGGCCCGTTCGGAATTAGGCCGTTCAAGGCCGATTTCGCGACAACCACCATTTTTTTTGCCTCACGTATGCACTTTTCTGTTGACGACCGACCCGCGGTGACATAGATACGGCCTCGTGTTTGGGCCCCGCGGCAGGGTGCTTGCGGGGGAGGCACCAAGGGAGGTTGGAGAGATGGCGAAGATGACGAAGTCCCAGATCGTGACCCTGATTGCGAAGGACACGGGCCTGACCCGCAAGAACGTGAATGCGGTGTTCGACGCCCTCCAGGGGCTGGCGAAGTCGCAGCTCGGCAAGAAGGGCCCGGGCGAGTTCACGATCCTTCCGGGGATGGTCAAGGCCCGCGTGCGGGTCAAGCCGGCGGTGAAGGCGGGCAAGTGGTTCAACCCGTTCACCAAGCGGGAAGAGGTGCGCAAGGCGAAGCCGGCGCGCCGGACCGTTCGGCTGACGGCCCTCAAGGGCCTCAAGGGCGTCCTGTAGCACCGAGTCGAAGACGATCGTCGTGCAACAGCCGCCGCGGAGCGATCCGCGGCGGCTGTTTTGTTGATCGGGCCGATCGCCCTCGAGGTTCGGACGCCGGGAGCGGAGCGCCGGAAGGCGCCTGCCGGTGGAACGCGGGTTCGGGCGCGACGGGCGGAGGTTACCGTCCGCCTTCGATCAGGATCGGCGTCCGGACGACGCCGCCGCCGACGATCTGGACGTTGGTCTGGAGGATCAGGGGATTGCGGCCGCCCCCGATGGTGACCTCGGCCTCCCAGGCGCCGCCGCTGATGAAGAACTCGCTCCCGCACTGGACCTCGAACGGGTAGTCGGTGCCCCCCGGCCGACGCAGCTTGATCTTCCCGCTGACGTTGCGGCCGCCGCGCTTGCACTCGAGGGTGACCTGCGAGATGGAGTCGAAGGAGAACTCGTGGGTCGCGGTCTCGCCCGAGCGGATCCGCAGCCCTTCCCGCACGTCGGCGGCGCCATCGACGGCGCCGGGGAAGGCGGCGCGGATGTCGTAGCGTCCGGGGGGCAGGCGGAACTCCGCCTCCGTCCGGCCGCCGCCGAGCGTCACCGATTCGACGATCTCGGACTGGCCGGTGCGCCGGACTTCGATCGGCGCGTTGACGGGGGAACCGTTGAAGGTCGCGCTGACCTTCAACGTCCCGGGTTCGCCCGCGTACTCGGTCGGCGGGGGCGGAGGCGGAGGCGGCTCGGGAACGTCGACCGGTTCCGTGCCGGCGTCGGCCACCGGCTGGTCGTCTCCGCCGTTCGGCTCCACCGGTCCCGGCCCGTTGCCGGGGCAGCCGAGCGCGGCCGCCAGTGCGAGGATTGCGAGGGTCGCCGGAATGCGCGCCATGACCTGTACCTCCCGACCATCGGCGGGGCTCGGTCGTCGCTGCGACGCTCTGCCCCCCCGCGGCCGGAAGGAGCATACGCAGGCGCCGCGCGGGTCGTCAAGCAAATGGCAAGCGGAACGGCAATCGGAACGGGAGGATGGATCGCGGGCGAAGAGCCTCGCGGAACGACCGGGCCGCAAGAAGGGGCCCGTCCGGGACTACGGTTCGGGCGGCTCCGGCGGAGGTTCGGGCGGGGACGAAGGCGCCGGCGTGGCGGGAGGGGAGGCGGGCGCCGGCGGCGGCCGGCGGAACACGCGCAGCACATCCTCGTAGGAGCGGAGCGCCTCCCGGCAGACTTCCTGCATCTCGGGGGTCGGGTCTTCGGCGGCCCGCCGGGCGTTCCGGCACTCCGCATGGCCGGCCCCGAGGTCGTTGCAGAGCTTTTGGGCGTAGGCGGCGCACGGGTCGCGGGAGCAGGCGAGGGCCGTCGAGAGCGTCGCGGGGAGGAACAGGAGCAGGGCCGCCGGAAGACGCATCGGTCCTCGCCGGCTCAGAACCCGACGCAGCCGCGGAGGGCGGAGAGGCAGTTCGTGGCCAGGCAGCCGAGGCAGTCGATCGTGGTGAGGCCGCCGGAGCAGGCGGTGAGGCAGTCGCCGGCGATGCAGACCACCAGTTCCCGGGCGGCGCCGACGGCCTCGGGGCGCGCGGCGCCGAAGCAGGTCTGGTAGCACAGCCCCTGCTCCTCGCACTCGGCGACGGAGGCGCAACCGGACGAGACGAGGCACCAGGCGAGGCTGAGGCATCCGCCGGTGCCGCCGGGGCCGCCGCCGCAGGCGGACAGCTCGTCCTGGCATTCCTCCATCAGGCAGCCCATGTCGGCGCCGCAGCCGGCACCCATCGCGCAGGAGACGATGTTCATCAGCGTGGCGCTCTCGGACGGATCCGCCGCGCCGACGCAGCCCATCATGCAACCGTAGTCGCCCGGTGAGCAGCAGAAGGCGCACAGCGCGGCCGACATGCACGACAGGCCGTGGAACTCGTAGGTGTCGGCATCGTCGGGCCGGACGTCCGGCGGCGCGTCCGGCTCCGTGTCCGGCTGGGCGTCGGGTTCCGCGTCCGGCGGCGCGTCCGGCTCCGCGTCCGGGGCGCGATCGGGACCGACGTCGGGCGGCGGGAGGACGGGGCGGCCGGCATCGTAGTCGTGCCACGGCCGTGCATCGAGTTCGGTGCGGCCGCACCCGGCGGCCAACGACAGGATCAGGGCGACGACCCAAAGGCGACTCGCGGACCCGCGCATCAGCACCTCCGCCCGCCCGAGGCGGTCTGCGACTCGGGCGGTAGTCTAGCGTGCCGCACCGCCGAGCAACAGTTCTTTGTTGCGTGCCGACCGGTCGGCCGGCCGGGCGCCTTGCCGGACGAGCGCGGCTGGGCTAGGCTAGGGCCGCTTCCGGGAGGAGGATCGCCGGCGACCGGCCGGCCAGATGGAGGTAGCACGATGCGGTGGATGTCTGGACTCGGATGGATCGTTCTGCTCGCGGGGCTCGGCTGCTCGACGCAGGCCGGCGACGACTGCGAATCGGGGCAGCGCTGGTGTCCGAGCGGCTGCACCGACACGCAGACCGACAGCCGCAACTGCGGCGGGTGCGGCAACATCTGCCTGGCGGGCCAGGTCTGCCAAGCAGGTACCTGTTCCTGTCCGACGGGGGAGCAGCTCTGTGCGGGCGAGTGTTTCGACACGCGGAGCAGCCCGCTGCACTGCGGAACCTGCAACAACGCCTGCCCGGCGGGCCAGACCTGCAACGCCGGCGTCTGCTCGGGGAGCTGCCCGACGGGGCAGACGAGTTGTTCGGGCCGGTGCACGGACCTGCGCAACGACCCGGCGAACTGCGGCGCCTGCGGCCAGGCCTGCGGCGCGGGCGAGCCGTGTTTCGAGGGAGCGTGCCAGTCCGGGTGTCCGGTGGGCTTCACGGAGTGTTCGGGCCGCTGCGTCGATCTGCAGAAGGACGAGGAGAACTGCGGCTCGTGCGGCCACGCCTGCGCGGCGGGCGAGTCGTGCGACGCGGGGACCTGCGGGATCCGCTGTCCCGAGGGCTACACCGGATGCGGCGGGGTGTGCGTCTCGCTGGCCTCGGACTTCAACAACTGCGGGTCGTGCGGCCATGCCTGCGATCCCGGCCAGGTGTGCGCGGACGGCACGTGCAGCGGCGGCGGTTGCCCCTCGGGTCTCACCGACTGCTCGGGCTCCTGCGTCGACACCGACAACGACCCCGACAACTGCGGGTCGTGCGGCCGCGCCTGCCCCGCGGGCCAGGCCTGCACGGACGGGACGTGCGGCGTGCTCTGCCCGGCCGGGCAGGTCAACTGCGGCGGCATCTGCGTGACGTTGGCGACCGACCCGGCGAACTGCGGCTCGTGCGGCCACGCCTGCCGGAGCGACCAGGTATGCGCGAGCGGAACCTGCGACTGCACCGGCCGCCAGACCGACTGTGCGGGCGTCTGCGTCAGCACCGACATCGACCCGGCCAACTGCGGGACTTGCGGGCACGCATGCACGGGCTCCGAGGCCTGCGTCGATGGCGCCTGCACGGTGAGCTGCCCGTCGGGAACGACGGCGTGCAGCGGCTACTGCGTCGATCTCAACTCGGACCGCAACCACTGCGGCTCGTGCGACCACGCCTGCTCGTCCAGCGAGTCGTGCGTCGCCGGCGTGTGCAGCGGCGGGACGACCGTGCGCGGCGACAGCTGCGCGGCGCCGATCGATGTCTCGGCCGGCGGCCGGTTCACCGGCTCGATCGCCGGCGCCAGCGCCGACTACTCGGGGAGCTGCGGCGGCACGAGCGGCCGTGACGTGGTGTTCCGCTACACGCTGTCGAGCACGATGGACGTCTCGATCAACACCTTCGGCTCCGCCTTCGACACGTTGATCTACGTCCGGAGCGCCTGCGGCGGCGGGACCGACATCGGCTGCAACGACGACGCGCGTTCGACGCTGCGCAGCGAACTGGTGCTGCTCGACCAGCCGCCCGGCACCTACTACATCATCCTCGACACCTTCTCCTCCTACGTCTCCGGCAGCGACTACGTGCTGCACGTCTACTTCTCGGCCCCCTCGAGCCTGGGCGGCGACGCCTGCGGCGAGCCGACGTGGATCGATATCGGGACCGCGACGGACGTCTCCGGCAACACCTGCCCGTGGTACTGGATCGACGCCCGGGACGACACGGTTTCCTGTCGCCGGGGCACGGGCGGCCGGGACTTCGTCTACTACTTCGTCGTCACCACGCGCGGGTCGTACACCTTCGACACCTGCGGCGACGGCACGAGTTGGGACTCGATCCTGGACCTGCGCAGCGTCTGCAGCGACCCGGCCTCCTCGGCCAGCGTGACCTGCAACGACGACTCGTGCGGCCTCCAGAGCAGCGTGACCGCCACGCTCGACCCGGGCGTCTATTACCTCTGGATCGATGGCTATTCGGAGAGCGCCTGCGGCGGCTACCGGATCAACATCACGGCGCCCTGACGGGTCCCCGGCGCCGCGGTTCGGGGGATGCGGGGCGGTGCGCCGCCCCGCGCGGAAGGCGAGGAGAGAACGATGCGCGGAGTCCTGTTCGGAACGGCGGTGACGGGGTTGCTGCTGGCGGCGGCCCCCCGGGCGGCGCAGGCCCAGTGCGACAAGCCGAGCCTGCTCCTGATTCTCGACAAGTCGAGCTCGATGGTCACCGGCAGCGTGCCGTCGGGGATCACCAAGTGGGAGGCGGCGCGGCGTGCGGTCAGCACGATCACGACCCGCTTCGACGAGTCGATCAACTTCGGCCTGCTGGTGTTCCCCAACCCGAACCACTGCGACGTCAGCTCGGTCGCGGTGCCGATCGGCGAGCGGACGGCGTCGGCGGTCTCGACCTACCTCGCCACGCCCCCCCCGTCCGGCGGCAACTGGACCCCGATGTACCAGGCGCTCGACGTGGCCACCGCCTACCCGCCGATGAGCGACGCCTCCACGCGCCGCGTGGCGGTGCTGATCACCGACGGCTGGCAATGGTGCGACCCGTACGACGCGGCGACGCTGTTCCTGCCGGTCGAGCACGCGGCCGCGCTGCGCGCCACCGGCACGACGCTGTACGTCGTCGGCTTCGGCGACGGCGTCGACGCCCTCACGCTCAACCGGATCGCCTACCAGAGCGGCACCTACATCCCCGGCTGCAACCCGGCCGGCGACACCCCGACCACGCCGAATCCCTGCTACCAGCGCGCCGAGGACACCAGCTCGCTCGAGGCGATCCTCGACAGCATCGCGCGCCACGCCACGGAGGAGTTCTGCGACGGCATCGACAACGACTGCGACACGAGCACCGACGAGGATCTGACGCGCGGCTGCTCGACGATCTGCGGCGACGGCACCGAGACCTGCTCCGCCGGCTCGTGGGTCGGCTGCACCGCCCCGGCGCCGGCCGCCGAGACCTGCGACGGACGCCTCGACGAGGACTGCGACGGCATCAGCGATGAGGGGTGCGACTGCACGGCCGGCGAAACCCGCTCGTGCGGCGTCGATGCCGGCATCTGCCAGTCCGGCACGCAGACCTGCACGGCCGGGGTGTGGGGCGAATGCACCGGGTACGTCGGGCCGCAGCACGAGGTCTGCGACGGCGTGGACAACGACTGCGACGGCACGGTCGACGAGGGGTGCCTGTGCGCCGAGGGCGACACGCGGCCGTGCGGCCTGGACGAGGGCGCCTGCACGGCCGGCACCCAGACCTGCGTCGGCGGCGCCTGGAGCGGCTGCGTCGGGTCCACCGACCCGTCGGCCGAACTCTGCGACGGCCTCGACAACGACTGCGACGGCATCGCCGACGAAGGATGCGCCTGCGCGGAAGGCTCGACGCGACCGTGCGGCACCGACACCGGCGAATGCACGGCGGGAACGCAGACCTGCACCGGCGGGTTCTGGAGCGACTGCAACGGCGCCGTCTGGCCCGACCTCGAGGTCTGCAACGGCCGCGACGACGACTGCAACGGCGTCGCCGACGACGGGGCCGTCTGCCCGCCCGGTCAGGCCTGCACCTCGGGCGTCTGCACCTCGGGCGATGCCGGCCCCGAGGAGCCGACCCATCCACCGGCCGACGACTCGACCGGCAGCGGCTGCGGCTGCGTCGTGACCGGCGACGCCGGGATCTTCGGCCTGCTCGCCGCCGCGCTGGCCGGCCTGCTGCTCCTCGCCCTTCGCCGCCGCCGCTGATCCGACCCCCGGCTCGACCCTCCCCACTTCCGCCGACCCCGACGCGCCACGAGACGTTCCGTGCCGGGTCGCGAGACGTCCGTCTCGCGCCGAGACACCCGCGGGGCGGGGTGCGGTCGGCGAATGCCTGCGGTTTCGGGGCATTCGCGACCGCCGGGCCGGTGGCACGTATTCCGCTACGACGTTCTCCCGTCCGTGAAATCCCGCTCCCTCCCCTCCGTGCCCAATCCCACCTCCCTCCGCCTCCCGGGGCCGACCCCGGGAGGCCCGCCCGCGAGTTCGGTGCACCGGGGTGAACTCGAGGTCGAGCGGCGGGCTTGCCTGGACGGATGCGCTTGATAGACTGCCGCGCATGAAGCGAGCGATCATCTCGTGGGCGGCGATGACGGCGGCGGGCACGTTCGTCGGGTGCGGGAAGGGGGAGGCGACCCGTCCGGAGTGTCGCGTCTTCGAGACGGACCCGCGGCAGGTGTCGGATCGCGGAACGCTCGAGGAGATGCGGGCCGCCTGGGGCGACGCGGAGCGGGTGCGCCGGTGCGCGCAGGCAGCGGCGCGAACCGTGCAGGAGTTCATGGACGAGCACCGGGTCGAGGAGCGGCTGGAGGTCGTGGAGCGCAAGCTCGAGGAGTTCGGAGGAAGGCTGGAGGAGATGGGCGAGCAGGCGGCGGCCGCGGGCCGGACGGTGCTCGGGGAGGCGCGGCAGACCGTGGAACGCGCCCGGGAAGGAGCGCAGCAGGCGGTGGACGAGGCGCAGCGACGTCTGGAGGAGGGGATCCGGGCGGCGACGGGGGAGTGACGGGCGGTCATGGAAGCCGATTCCTTCGCGCGCGCGCTCGAGGAAGGGGGGCTGGTCTGGGCCTACCTGCTGGCGTTCGGCTACGGTTTCCTGTCGAGTCTGACGCCGTGCGTGTATCCGACGATCGGGATCACGGTCTCGGTCTTCGGGGCGAAGAGCGTGAAGCGCCGGCGCGACGGTTTCTTCCTGGCCCTGGTGTTCGTGCTCGGCATCGCCGCGATGTACTCGACGCTGGGCCTCGTCGCCGGGCTCGGCGGGATGCTCTTCGGCTCCCTCCTGTCGCACCCGGCCGTGGTGGTCACGCTGGTCCTGGTGCTGGTGGCGATGGCGCTGGCGATGTTCGACCTGTACGAGTTGGACGTGCCGGCGTCGTGGAAGACGAGGCTCGCCGGCGTGGGGCTGGGCGGCGGGTATCTCGGAGCCTTCCTCATGGGGCTCGTGGCGGGCGTGATCGCGGCGCCCTGCACCGGGCCGTTCCTGCTCGGCATCCTGACCTACATCGGGACGACGGGTTCCCCGTTCCTGGGCTTCACCTTCCTGTTCGTCTACGCCATGGGGCTCGGCGTGCTGTTCCTGGTGCTCGGCACGTTCGCCGTCTCGCTGCCGAAGGCGGGGCGCTGGATGAGCGCGGTGCGGTCGTTCCTCGGTTGCCTGTTGATCGCCACCGCCGGCTACCTGCTCGCGGTGCCGTTCCCCGCGATCGGCGAGGTGTTCCGCGCGGGGTGGGTCTACGTGGTGGTCGCCGCGGCCCTGGTGGCGGGCGGCATCGCCGCCGGCGGCCTCCACCTGCCGCTGCGCGGCGCCGGGGCCGTCGCCGCCCTGCGCAAGAGCATCGGGGTGATCGCCGTCTCGGTCGGCCTCTACGGCCTCTTCTCGTCGCTCACCTACGCCGAGCCGCTGGCCTGGGACACCGACCTGCCGGCCGCCGAACGCCGCGCGACGGAGGAACGACGGCCGCTGCTGCTCGACGTGACGGCCCGCTGGTGCAGCGTGTGCAAGGAGATCGAGCGCAACGTGTTCGGGGACCCGCGGGTCCGGCGGGCCCTGGAGGGGACGGTGCTGGCGAAGGTCGATCTGTCGAGCGACCCGGACCGGGCCGAGGGGGGGGAGATCGCGGTGCTGGGCCGGTCGTTCACGCTGCGCGGGCTGCCGCGCATGCTGCTGTTCGACCGGCAGGGGCGGCTGGTGGTCGACTGGAACGGCCCGCCGCCGGAAGGCGCCGCGCCGCCGCATGATCCGGACGCATTCCTCGAGGCGTTCGGGCGCATCGGCAGCTCGGCGGCTCCCGCTCCCTGATCCGGGCGCGGGGGCTCCGGCGCCGGAACGTGCCCGCCGTTCCGGTGGCCGATCTCCGGAGTTCGCGCTATAGTGCCTCGTCGCGAGGAGGTGGTCCATGCGTGGTGACCTGTCTCGTTTCCTGATGATCGCTGGGCTGGCGTTCGGGCTCGCGGCCTGCCAGAACCCCAGCGGCGACGACCAGGACGTCCCGGATATCGTGGACGTGCGGACGGACGGCGACGTCCCGGTCGATGTCCCGCGGCCGGCCAACTGCACGCTGGCCAACGACACCGACCACGACAACATCCTGAACGTCGACGAAGGCGACGGCTTGCTGGACTCCGACGGCGACACCACGCCGGACTCGCAGGACGACGACAGCGACGGCGACACGCTCGCCGACACGATCGAAGCGGGCGACCTCGACTGCGCCACCTCCCCCCGCGACTCGGACGGCGACACCACCCCCGACTTCCAGGACCTCGACTCCGACGGCAACGGCATCGGCGACCAGGAGGAGGGGAACGTCGACACCGACGGCGACGGCGAGGGCAATTTCCGCGACCCGGACGACGACGGGGACCGGATCCTCGACCTGGTCGAGATCGGCGAGGACCCGTTG
>JAAZOP010000002.1 GCA_012797735.1 Myxococcales bacterium | reverse complement strand
CTGGAGGCGGCGTATGCGGGCGCCACGGCGCCCGGGGGGGCGTCGCCCGCGACGGACGACGGCCGCGCCAACGAGGAGCTGGTGGTGATGGCGCGGGACCGCGCGGACGGCGGCTCACCGCCGCCCGCGGACGGCGCGTCGCCCGCGCCGACGCAGGGGGCGTTGCGGGCGAAGAACCGCGAGGGGGAGGAGGTCGGCGAGTTCCCGCTGGAGCACACCGAGGTCGCGGCGGAGGTGACGGGGTACATCGGACGGACGGTCGTCGAGCAGACCTACGGCAACCCGTTCGCGGAGCCGATCGAGGCGGTGTACGTCTTCCCGCTGCCCGGGATGGCGGCGGTGAACGACTTCGTGATGGAGGTCGGCGCGCGGCGGATCGTCGGCCTGATCCGGCCGCGGGCGGAGGCCGAGCGGATCTACGCGGAGGCGCGGGCCCGCGGGCAGACCGCCAGCCTGCTGACCCAGGAGCGCCCGAACATCTTCACGCAGAGCGTGGCGAACATCGAGCCGGGGGGGAAGGTGATGATCCGGATCACGTACTACGAGCGGCTGTCGTACCAGCGGGGGACCTACGAGTACGTGTTCCCGATGGTGGTCGGGCCGCGCTACATCCCGGGGGGAACGGCGGGGCCGGCGGCGGGGGCGAAGCAGGCGCCGCCCGGAGGCGGCGGGACGGCCGGACCGACCGACCGCGTGCCGGACGCCGACCGGATCACGCCGCCGGTGCTGCGGCCGGGCGAGCGGAGCGGGCACGACATCGGGCTGACGCTGGCGATCGATGCGGGGCTGCCGATCGCGGCGCTCCAGGCGGTCACGCACTGCGTCGAGGTGGAGGAGCACGGGGCCGCGCGGCGCGTGCTGCGGCTGTCGCCCGCCGACGCGATCCCGAACCGGGACTTCGTCGTGCGCTGGAAGGTCGATGGCACCGAGACGCAATTCGGCGTGCTGGCGCATCGCGGCGCGCAGGGCGGCTTCCTCACCCTGATGATGCAGCCGCCGCTCGCCCCCGCCGACGCGCAGGTCACGCCGCGCGAAATCACGTTCCTGATCGATGTCTCCGGCAGCCAGTCCGGCCTGCCGCTCGGTCTCTCCAAGGAAATCGTCCGCCGGACCCTCGACGCGCTCCGTCCCGCCGACACGTTCAACATCTACTTCTTCGCCAGCGGGAACGGGCAGCTCTGGGAGAGACCGCGGCCCAACACGCCCGCCAACGTGGAGAAGGCCCGCGCGTTCCTCGACGAGCTGTGCGGCGGCGGCGGCACCGAGATGCTCGAAGGGGTCCGCCGCGCGCTGCGCGGCGAGCACGACCCGCGGTTCCTCCAGATGTACGTGTTCCTCACCGACGGCTACATCGGCAACGAAGAGGAGATCCTGCGCGTGGTGAAGGAGGAGCGGGGCGAGGCGCGCTTCTTCGCCTTCGGCACCGGCTCGTCGGTCAACCGCTACCTGATCGACGGGATCGGCGAGTTCGGCGGCGGCGCCTCGCACGTCGTCCTGCCGCGCGACGAGGACCAGACGGGACGCGCGGTGCAGCGGCTGTTCGAGATGATCGATTCGCCCGTGCTGGTCGACGTGCGCATCGACTGGAACGGCCTGCCGGTCGAGGACGTCTACCCGTCGCGGCTGCCCGACCTGTTCGCGGGCCAGACGATCAACGTGGTCGCCCGGTACACCCGCCCGGCCCGCGGCACCGCGTACATCGAGGCGCGGGTCGGGGCCGAGCGCGTGCGGTTGCCGGTCGAGGTCGACCTGCCCGAGGCGCAGCCCGACCACGCGGCGCTCGCTCCGATCTGGGCCCGGTGGCGGATCGATGAGCTGTCGGACGAGATGATCGGGGCGGACGAGACGCGCCGCGCGGAGCTCGAGCGGCAGATCACGGAGTTGGCGGTCGATTTCCGCCTGGTCAGCCAGTGCACGGCGTTCGTCGCCGTCGACGAGTCGCGGGTCGTGGGCGACGGCAGCCCGCGGCGCGTGGTGCAGCCGGTCGAGCTGCCCGAGGGGGTGTCGTACGAGGGAGTGTTCGGCGAGCGCCCGGTCGACCGGCCGTTCGAGATCCCGGCCTGGGGCATGACGCTCCAGGAGACCGAAAGCGGCCGGATCCGCGTCGGCGCCGTGCGTCCCGGCAGCCCCGCCGCCGCCGCGGGGGTCGCCGCCGGTGCGACCGTCTCCACCGTCGACCGCACCGTCGTCCACGGCCTCGAGCACCTCGAAGGCCTGCTCCTCCAGTCCTCCGGCACCGTCCATCTCGAGCTGGACCCCGGCGGCACGGTCGACCTCCCGGCACTCTGATGCCGGCCGGGACGGGGGCCCGACGGTGACAACCGGCTTGCAAGGTCGGGGCGTCCCGCGGCAACCTGCCTTCGGGAGGCGATGGCGGATCGTGTGGCGTCGCGTTCCGGGTCGAATCGCCCTGCTGGTCCTCGGGACGTTGCTCCTGACCGGAGCGGGACTGTTCGTCACCCTGCACCTCGAACGCGCGCATCGTCTGGCGACCGGCCAGGAGTTCCGCAAGGCCAAGGAGCTGCTCGTCGAGCGGATCGTCGACCTGAGCGCGCAGCCGCTGCGGACGCTGGCCATCGACTACACGCGCTGGGACGACATGATCGCCTTCGTCGAGGCGCCGACCGAAACGTGGGCGGCGGAGAACATCGTACCCGCGCTCGCGACCTACGACGCGGACGCGATCTGGGTATTGCGGCCGGATCGCACCGTCGCCTACGCCACGGTCGCGGAGGGCCGCGAGGGGCTGCGGGCGCCCCCGTGGCCGGCGGCGACGCCGGCGCCGCGGCTGTCGTCCGACTCGCCCCTGCTCGGCTTCTTCGTCGACTCGCCGCTCGGCATCGTCCAGGTCTTCGGCGCGCCGGTGCAGCCCGACGCCGACTTGGCGCGCACGTCCGAACCGCAGGGCTATCTGTTCGCCGGACGCGTGTGGGATCGGACGCAGATCGAGCGGCTGCGGAATCTGGCGGAGGCCGACGTGGCGTTGCGGCGCGCCAGCGAGGCGCCGGCGGCGGAGGCGCTGCCGGCGGACCGGTTCCTGCGGCCGCTGCCCGGCCTCGACGGAACGCCCGCGGCGTACCTGGACGTCCGCGTCGTCTCACCCCTGCTCGACGACCTCGACCGCACCGCGCGCCGCCAGTTCCTCCTGCTGCTGGCGGCCACCGCCGGGACGATCGTGCTGCTCGTGCTGGGCCTGGTGTGGTGGGTGGGCCGGCCGGTGCACATCCTCCGCCGGGCGCTCGAACGAAACGACGCGGCGCCGCTCGACCGCCTGCGCCACGACCGTTCGGAGTTCGGCGGGTTCGCCGATCTCCTGCGCCGGTACTTCGCGCAACAGGAGGCGCTGGAGCGCGAGGTGCAGGAGCGCAAGGTGCTGCAGGAGCACCTCCAGTATGCGGCGCACCACGACGCGCTCACCGGCCTGCCCAACCGGGCCCTGCTCCTCGATCGGTTGCAGGTCGCGCTGGCGCGCGCCGAGCGTTCAGGCCAGCCGCTCGGCGTGATGCTGGTCGACCTGGACGGCTTCAAGCCGGTCAACGACTCGCTGGGCCACGAGGCGGGCGACACGCTGTTGCGGCTGGTGGCGGCCCGACTGCTCGGGCTGCTCCGCCGGAGCGACTCGACGGCGCGCCTGGGCGGGGACGAGTTTGTCCTGCTGCTGCCGGACGTCGGCGGCGTGCCGGGGGCGGCGACGGTGGCGCGGCGGGTGGTGGATGCGCTGGCCCGGCCGTTCGAACTGGGCGGGCAGACCGTGCGGATCGGGGCCAGCGTCGGCGTGGCGTTGGCCCCGACGGACGGCGCGGAGCCGGAGAAGCTGCTCAAGGCCGCGGACGACGCGATGTACGCGGCCAAGGCGGCCGGCAAGGGAGGCTTCGCCTTCGCCTCGGCCGCGTCGGCCGAGGAAAACCGCCGCCGCGCGGAGCTGCAGCGGCAAATCGCCGAGTGCTTCGCGCGGGGAGGACTGGCGGTGGCCTACGAGCCGGTCGTCGAGCTGGCGACGGGACGCATCGCCGGCGCGCGGGCGATGGTGCGCTGGAACGATCCCGGCCGGCCCGCGCCGGATGCCGTCGAGTTGCGACGGATCCTTGCGGACTCGGACCTCGCCCCCGAGGTCGGCGACTGGATGCTGCGCCGGGCGTGCGAGGACCTTTTGGCATGGCGCGCGAAGGGGAGCGCACCGGACGTGATCACCCTCCCCCTCTGCGCCCGGCGCCTCCGGCGGCGCGACACGCTGGACCGCGTGCGCGCCGCCGTCGCGACGCTCGACGGCGACGCCCGCCGCCTCGAGCTGGAGGTGGCGGGCGAGACGGCGGCGACCAGCGTCCAGGCGGCGGCCGAGACGCTCGCCGCGCTGCGGAAGCTCGGCCTCCGCACGGCGCTCGGGGAGTTCGGCGCCGGCCGGGCGTGCCTCCGACTGGTCCGCGACCTCGCGCCCGACGGGCTGCGAGTCGCCGCGGCCGTGGTCGCGAATCTCGGCCGCGACCCGGGCGTCGAGGCGATGGTGGCGGCGCTGGCGACGTTCGCCGAGCGGCGGGGTGGCCTGCGTCTGGCGGCCGAGGGGGTCGAGACGGAGGAGCAGGGGCGGCGGCTCCGCGAACTGGGGTGCCGGTTCGCCTCGGGGCCCGGTCTCGCCGCACCGCTGACGGCCGACGAGCTGGCCGCGCGGCTCCGCGCCGAGCGACCCGGCGACGGCCCGTCCGCGCCGCCGCGGTAGGACGCGGGCGCACGAGACCGAGCTACGAATTTGCTCGGCAACGTACTAACCTCGGCGCATGAGCCTGCCGGTCTGGTGTCGGGCGGCGCCCGACGGAACGTTCCTCGAGATCGTGGTCCAGCCGCGCGCCTCGCGCGAGGGCGTCGGCCCGGTGCAGGGCGACCGGTTGAAGGTGCGGATCCATGCGCCGCCGGTCGACGACGCGGCGAATGAGGCGCTGGTGCGGCTGCTGGCGGAGACGCTCGGGGTGCCCCGCGCGGCCGTGACGCTGGCGGCGGGGCGCACGGGGCGTCGCAAGACGGTGAAGATCGCCGGTGTCGGCGCGGAACTCGTGGCGGCCCGCCTCGCCGGCCCGTGAGCCGGTCCGGCATTCCGTCCGGGCGCCGCGCAGGGGGTCAGCGGACATCGACCACGCGGGCCTGGATCGCGAGCGGACGGGGCGGCGGCACGAGCAGGTTGCCGACGCGGGTCAGGAAGAAGTCCTTCACCGTCGCCCAGTCGTGCGGCCCTTCCCCCGGCAGCGGCGCCTCGGCCTCGGCATCGTCGAAGCAGGTCAGCGCGCGCAGCAGCAGCGTCTCGTTCACGCGCTGGTCGAACACTTCGCGCAGTGCCGCGAAGCACGAAGCAAGCCCCAGGCGGTGGTGCGAGAGCGTGACGTACAGATCGAAAAAGTCGCGACGGGTGCCGCGGTCGAGGATCGCGTGCAGCTTGGTCGCCAGGATGCCCGTCGTGTCCAACCGCCGGTTGGCCACGTGCCCGGCCAGCCGCTGCAGGACGAAGACCGAGACCTTGATCCCCTCGAAACGCAGGTGGACCGTGTCGTTCGTCCGTTCGTCGATCTCCACCTTGCCCCGGGACTCGAGACGGCGGAGCAGGTCGTCCAGATCCCTGGCGTCCGCGACGCCGAAGTCCACGTCGCGACTCGGACGATAGGGACAGAAACACCGCACGGCCTGACCCCCGATCACGAACCAGCAGGGCAGATCGGCCACCGCCTCGGCCAACCGTTCCGGGATCACCGCCGTGGGGTCACGCTCTTCCATCCTCGATGCCTCTCGCCCGCAGGACCGCCCGCAGGAGCCCGAGGCTCCGCCGCCGATGACCGGGCAGGCGACTCGCCTGCCACAACGCCAGCCAGGGCAGACCCGCCGCGAAGCTCATCGCCGCCAGGTCTCCGTAGTTGAAACAGTAGAACGCCACCTGGCGTCCCGGAACGATGCTGTCTGCTTCGAGGTTGTACAGCGCGGCCTGCACCGGCCCGGGCAGGTCTCCGACCCGGTAGTGATTGCCGGCGGCGCTCCGCAGCAGCTTGTAGACCGTGGCGCGTGCCGGAGGCGCGATCCCGTTCCGCCGGCACCGATCCGCCACCATTTCGAGAATCCGACTCATCGGTGGCCGGTCCTGCCCCTCCAGGCTCGCCTGGACCCACCGGATGATTCGTGGGTCGATCCGCAACGCGCCCCGGTCCGAGCGGCTTCTCCGTGCAGATTTCCCGAATCGTTTCTGCACGTTGGCGATGGTCGAGTCGATGTCGAAAGCGGCCATCTCAGGCACTGATGATATACAACTTTGCCATCATCGCAAGACATCGAAGTCGATGATCCAGGGTTCCACCGAGGTCGCCGGAACCAGCCGCCAGCCAACGGGGTCGGGACGGAACTCGTGGCGGCCCGCCTCGCCGGCCCATGAGCCGGTCCGGCGGCGCGGCGGCGGGTTCGCGCCGCGGCGTGGTCGCGAGAGGTCGTTGGGCGGGACGGCGGGCCGGGCTAACGGCGGGCCGAGCGTTCGCCGGCCGTGGACAGCGCGCGGAAGCGCGTCACCCGCCACTCGTCGCCGGCGCGGCGGAGAGTGAGGTCGATCGGCACCGACTGGTCGGCGGCGTCGCGGCGGAGCAGGACGACGCGGAAGTAGGCGTGGGCCCGCTCGCCCGACACCTGCACGGTGGTCCCCTCCAGGCGCAGCGAGGCGTCGCCGATCCAGGCGAGGCCGTCGGCGAGATACTCTTCGAGGGCCTCCACGTCGTCGGCGTCGAACCGCTCGCGATCCCGCCCGATCGCGACCTCGAACCCGTCGCCGTCGAGGTCGAGCAGGGCGGCGAGGCGGTCGGAGCGGCCGGCGGCGGCGGCCGAGCGCATCTCGTCGAGTACGCGTTCGATCCGTTCCTCGTCGGTCTGTGTGAGCAGGTCGACGCCGGCGACGACGGCGACAACGGCGACGGCCAGGGCGATTCCGTAGATCGTTACGCGACGCATCGGGGTGATCGGCCAGCAACCCGCGTGCCACGGCATCCTGCCTCGGAATCACTGGTAAATCCGTGGTGGCCTCGCGCGGGGCGACTGCCACCCTGGCCGGTCTGTCGTCCTGGCGGCGGAGTCGTTGACTTTCTGGCAATCCGCCGGTCGTTCGGCGGGCGGGCAGCCGTGCCGGGGCCCGACTCTTTGACAGGCCGGCCGGGACGGGTAAGACTCGGCTCGTGATGGCAGACCTGATTCCGTTCGCCAAGTACGAGGGCCTGGGAAACGACTTCGTGTTGCTCGACGACCCGCTGGACCGGCTGGAGTTGTCCGCGGAGCTGGTGGCGGCGATCTGCGACCGGAACCTGGGGATCGGGGCGGACGGGCTGCTGGTGATCGGCGCGCCGCGGATCGAGGAGGCGTTGGGGCGGATGCGCTACTGGAACCGCGACGGCGGCCCGGCGGCGATGTGCGGGAACGGCGTGCGCTGCGTCGCCAAGCATCTGCGCGACCGACACGGCGGGCCGCTGGGGCCGTTCGTGGTCGACACGGACGCCGGCCCGGTGCGCTGCCGGATCGTCGCGGAGGGGTCGGCGGTGTCGCGGGTGGAGGTCGAGCTGACGGTGCCGCGGACCGCGCCGGCCGACGTGCCGGCGGTGCTGCCGGACGGCGCGCGGGAACTGGTGCGGCAGAGCGGCGGGCGCGACGTGCGTTTCGTGCCGGTCTCGATGGGCAACCCGCACGCGGTGACCTTCGACGTCGAGAGCGAGGAGGAGCGGCGGGCGCTGGGCCCGGCGATCGAGTCGGACGCGGCGTTTCCCGAACGGGTGAACGTGGGGTTCGCGCGGCTGTTGTCGGACGCCGAACTGCGCCTCGACGTCTACGAGCGGGGTTGCGGGTTCACGCGGGCCTGCGGGAGCGGCGCGGCGGCGGCGGTGGTGGCGGCGGCGCTGACCGGGCGCATCCCGTGGGGGAAGACGGTGACGGTGCACCTGCCGGGCGGCGATCTGCGATTGACGGCCCCGGGACCGGACCAGCCGGTGCGGATGGAGGGGCCGGCGCGGCGCGTGTTCGAGGGCACCTTCGTGGCGCGCCACCTCGTTCCCGGCTCGCGCGACAGCCGCCCGAGCCTCCCCGGATAGCCGGCTGCCCCGCGCGCGCGGCGGGCGCCGTTCTCCGGAGGAGCCGCCGCCGTGGGTATCTTTCGCGCGAGCGCCGGGCGTCGGGTCCTGCGTCCGTCGACGATCCCGGCGAAGGCGGGGCGTCGTTCAGAACAGCGGCTTCTGGCCGCCCTTGCGCTCCGGGATCCGGAGGTGGGCGTTGACCTTGGGGGTCGTGGTGCGGCCGCGCGGGGTCTTCTGGATCCATCCCTGCTGGAGCAGGTACGGCTCGTAGACGTCCTCGAGCGTGTCGCGGGGTTCGCCGAGGACCGCGGCGAGCGTCTCGATGCCGACTGGGCCGCCGTCGTGCTGTTCGGCGATCGTCCGCAGGTACTTGCGGTCCATCTCGTCCAGCCCTTCGCCATCGACCCCCAGTCGCCCCAGCGCCTCGTCGGCCACCTCGCGCGTGATCCGGCCGTCGTGCAGCACCTGGGCGAAGTCGCGGGCGCGGGCGAGGTAGCGATTGACGAGGCGCGGGGTGCCGCGCGAGCGCCGTCCGAGTTCGGCCGCCGCCGCGTCGTCGCACTCGACCCCGAGCAGCTTCGCGCTGCGCCGGGCGATCGTCGCCAGGTCGTCCGCGGGGTAGTAGTCGAGCCGGATCTCGATGCCGAAGCGGGTGCGCAGCGGCGAGGTGATGAGGCCGGTGCGGGTGGTGGCGCCGACGAGCGTGAACGGCTTGAGCGGGAGTTGGAGCGTGGCGGCGTGGGGTCCGTCGCCCGTGACGATATCGATCCGGAAGTCCTCCATCGCCGGGTAGAGGTGCTCCTCGACGACGGGGTTGAGGCGGTGGATCTCATCGATGAACAGCACGTCGCGGGGCCCGAGCTTGGTGAGGAGGCAGGCGAGCACCCCCTTGTGCTCGATCGCCGGACCGCTCGTGGCGTGCAGCGTCACGCCCATCTCGTGGGCGAGGATGTGGGCCAGGGTGGTCTTGCCGAGGCCCGGGGGGCCGCAGAGGATGACGTGGTCGAGCGGGTCGCCGCGCTTGCGGGCCGCCTCGATGAAGACGCGCAGGTTCGCGCGGTGGTTGGCGTGACCGACGAACTCGTCGAGGCGCCGGGGGCGGAGCGACGCCTCGGTCGCCTCGTCCAGCCCGTCCGCCGCGGCGTCGGTGATCCCCCGGTTGGGCCGTTCGCCCCGCATCGCCGTCCCTCACCTGCGGCGCCGGGTCGCCCCGGCGGCCTGCTCCGCGCCGGCTCGCGGCGCCCGCCCGCCGCGGCCGATCCGCCTCATCCCACCGCCTCCAGCAGCGCTTGCCGCAGGAGCTGCTCGAAGGTCGCCTCGGCTCCCAACTTCGCCCGGGCGACCTCGACGGCGTGCGCCGCGTGGGCCGGACGATACCCCATCCCGGCCAGCGCCTGCACGGCCCGCTCGTCGTCGGCCCGCGGGCCGGCGGCCGGCGCGGCGCCGGGCGTCTCGGCGGCCCAGGCGAGCGCCTTGTCCTTCAGCTCGAGGAGCAGGCGGCCGGCGAGCTTCTGGCCGACGCCGGGGGTCTTGAGGATCGCCTTGCGGTCCTCGCGCAGGATCGCGTCGCGCAACGTCTCGACCGTCATTCCCGACAGCACGGCCAGCGCGGTGCGCGGCCCGACCCCCGCCACCGCCAGCAGCTGCCGGAAGACGTCGCGTTCGCGGATGGTGAGGAAGCCGAACGCCTCCTGGCGGTCCTCGCCGTAGACGACGTGCGTGTGCAGCACGACGCGCTCGGCGCCGGGCGGCAGGCGTTCCGCATCCCGTTCGGGGACGAGCACCTGGTAGCCGACGCCGTGGACGTCGAGCACCACGCGGCCGGGTTCGGAAAGGACGATCGTTCCGGCGAGGCGATCGATCATGGCTGCCACCCCGGGTGCATGGCGTGGCAGAGGGCCACGGCGAGGGCGTCGGCGGCGTCGGCGGGGGGCGGGGCGTCGAGGCCCAGGATCGCGGCGACCATCCGGGCGACCTGGGGTTTCTCGGCGCGGCCGCTGCCGGTCACGGCGCGCTTGACGACGGCGGGCGGGTAGCTGGCGATCGGCACGCCCGACTCGGCCACCGTGCACAGCGCCACCCCGCGGGCCTGGGCCAGCTTGACGACGCTGGGGACCGAATGCCCGTGGTAGACGTCCTCGAACGCCGCCGAGCACGGTGCGTGCTCGGCGAGCAGTTCGGCGAGGCGGGCGCGGATGCGCACCAGCCGGTCCGGCAGGTCGCCCTCGGCGCGGATCACCTCGTGGTGGACGAGCCGGTAGCGGGTGCCGTCGGGGGCGACCAGACCGACGCCGGTGCGGGACGATCCGGGGTCGATACCGAGAACGCAGGGCCGGCGCGGTTCGGTCGTCACGTCACCCGGCCGCGGCCGCTCCCCTAGGACTGCTCCATCAGCTCGTCGGGGATGTCGAAGTTGGCCCAGACGTGCTGGACGTCGTCGTGATCCTCGAGCGCCTCGTAGAGCTTGAGCATCGTCTCGGCCTGCTTGCCTTCGAGCCGGACGGTGGTGGTCGGAATCTTCTCGAACTTCGCCTCGCCGATCTCGATCTGGGCGGCGGCGAGAGCCTTCTTGACGGCATCGAGCTTGTCGGGGGCGGTCTGGACCTCCCACTGGTCGCCCTGATCGACGATCTCCTCGATGCCGGCATCCAGGCCCGCCTCCATCAGCTTGTCCTCGTCGGCGGCGGTCTTGGGAACGGAGATCACGCCGCGTTCGTTGAACATCCAGGCGACGCAGCCGTTCTCGCCGAGGTTGCCGGCGTAGCGGGTGAAGATGTGGCGGATTTCGGAGACGGTGCGATTGCGCGAATCGGTCATCGTCTCGACGAGGATCGCGACGCCGCCGGGCCCGTAGCCCTCGTAGTTCACTTCCTCGTAGTTCACCCCTTCCAGTTCGCCGGTGCCGCGCTTGATCGCGCGCATGACGGTGTCGTTGGGCATGTTGTTGGAGCGGGCTTCGTCGAGGGCGCGGCGGAGGCGGGGATTGGCGTCGGGGTCGCCGCCGCCCATCCGGGCCGCCACGGTCAATTCCTTGATCACCTTGGTGAAGATCTTGCCGCGCTTGGCGTCGGCGGCGCCCTTCTTGTGCTTGATCGTGCTCCATCTGCTGTGGCCGGACATCGTGTTCTCCTCGCTCGGGGGGCGCGACGCCCCGCCGGAATCGTCCCGCCGGCGCGGCGAAACCGCTCGCCGCCCGGACGCCGGGAAGATACGCTCGCCGGCCGACGGGGGTCAATGGCCGCCGGCGTTCCTTCGAGCGAGGGCTCGCGGCCGCTTCGCGCGCCCGCGACCGGTCCCCCCTACGGCGCCACGCGCAACATCCGCACCGCCTCGGGCGCCAGCGTGTCGGCCAGCACGAGCGTCCCGCCGGCGGGGGTCGCGGTGAACGTGCCGCCGTCGAGCCGTTCGTCGAAGGTCGCGGCGACACCGGTCGCCAGACCCGTCGTCGCCGGCTCGATCGTCAACGTCACGCTCCGCTCCTCGGCCGCGATGCTGCGCACCGTCAGCCGCAGTTCGTCGCCCGAACCCCACCGCTCGACCAGGATCTCCGGGTCGGACGAGCGCACGCCCGTGACCGGCTCCCAGCCCGCCTCGCCCAGCTCGCGGATCAGCGGCACGTAGCGCACGAACAGGTCCCGGTCCCGCTCGAACAGCGCCGGGTCGTCCCAGTACCGGTCCTCCGACGCATTGTGGGAGAACATGCTGGGGTAGACGCCGTAGAACAGCGAGATCCGGAAGTAGCGCTCGACGTACTCGCGGCCGAAGGCGGAGAAATCGGTGTTCATCAGCGTGCAGAACGGCTTGCGGTACGACAGGGTGCGCCAGAACAGGAACAGGTCGTCGCGCTGCGGGGTGAACGTGCCGGAGTACATCCAGTTCCGCTCGTTGCCCATCACGTCGAACAGGTGCGCGGGGAAGGCGAAGCGCAGCAGCGCGCCGTTGGCCATGTACAGCTTGCCCATCCCGTGGATCTCCGCCTCGACCCAGCGGGCGAACTCGTAGGTGGCGAAGATCTCCGGCACGGCGGGACGGAAGGCGGCGTCGAAGACGAGCGGCAGATCGGCGGCGGCGAGGTGGGTCGGGCGGTAGTCGAGCAGGTCGGCCTTGGCCTCGAGCGAGTCCAGGTACTCGCCGTCCTGGATCCCGGCGGTCGGGTCGGCGTAGATCGCGCGCGCGGCGTCGTTCCAGGCGAGGTTCCCCTTGTTGAGCGGGTACTCCGGGTCGGCGATGTCGGGATCGGGGTTGTTGGTGAAGACCGCGCCGTAGGGGCACCACGGTTCCGCCGCGGGCTCGAAGCGGAAGCGGCCGGTCTCGTCGGTGGTGCACGAGCTGAGCGTCGCCTCGGCGGCGCGCCGGCGGGATTCCTCGGGCGCGGCGAGCTGCTCGCGCAGGTAGCCCAGCACCGCGGCCTCGTCGTCGTTCGGGATCTCCGCCGGCATCGTCATCCAGTACGACCACGGCTCGGTGAGGTAGCGGAACGAGAGGACGCCCGCGGTGTCGTCGAAGGCGATCTGGCTCCGCCCGCCCAGCTCGTGGAACGCGATGCCGAAGTCCGCGATGCCGGGCAGCGGCGAGAGGTCGGAAAACGCGACCCACAGCCCCTCGCGGTCGACCCGCTTCTCGAAGAACTCCGGGTACAGCTCGATGTAGCGCTGCGCGGCGGCGCGGAAGCCCCAGGCGGGGTCGAAGCGGTAGAGCACCAGCCGGAAATGGGCGACGCCGGGGTCGGCGCTCGCCGGGGTCAGGGCGGCATCGATCGCGGCGTAGAGCTGGCGGGTCTGGGGGTTGGCGACGAGGCGAATCTGGGCGGGGTGGTCGAGCGGGTAGCCGAGGGCGAGGCCGTCGGCACCGGCGACCGGGCCCCACGGGTAACGGCTCATCCGGCCGTGGGCGCCCCAACCGACATCGATCGTGTTCCGGCGCTCGACCGCGCCTTCGATCGCCCGCGCGGCGCGCCCGTCGTCGCCCCAGGTCCAGCCGTCGAAGGCGACGGGGAGCGCGAAGTACAACGAGACGGCCCGTTCGACGCCGAGCAGGTCGCGCAGGGCGACATCGATCTCGATGCGGTCGCCGCGGTCGAGGAAGGCGGCGTCGAGTTGCAGGCCGAGGTCGCCGTCGACCGCGGTCTGGGTCGCGCCGTCCGCGGTCGCGGTCACGACGCCGCCGAAGTGGAGGAAGTCGCCATCGATCAGGACGTCGCGGGCGAAGAAGCCGCCGGCGAAGGCGGAGGCGGAACGCTCGAGCGCCCCGGCCGCGGTCGAGAGGCCGACGACGGCCCCGCCGTGCGCGCTGAGGCCCAGCGTCGGACCCGCGGCCGGCGCCACCTCCACCGTCGCGGAACCCTCGAACGGCCACCGCTCCGGCGGCTCCGTGTAGACCAGCTCGTCGTCGAACGTGGCGACGTCGGTCGCGATCTCGCGCAGCACCAGGTCGTCGAACCAGCCGGTCCCCGCGTGCGTGTTGCGCAGCAGCAGGTAGAACGACAGGCTGCGCACCGGCTTGTCGGGGACGATCACCCGCTCGCCGAAGGCCCAGTCGTGCGTCCCGACGGCGCAGCGGATCGTCTGCCCGTAGAGCGGCGTGCCGTCCGTGTAGCGCAGGTCGAGGTAGATCGCGAAGTCGTTGTTCTCCTCGCCCGTGACCCCCTGCGCGCGGCACCAGCCGGCGACGTAGAGCGGCCGGGCGACGGTCTGGTCGAGCGTCACGCTCTGGTACAGGCCGCGCGCCTCGCCCGCGGCGACGTCGAGGCGCACGCTGCGGGGCGCCGAGCGGGCGACCGACGTGTCGACCGCCATCCCGTCCTCGTAGGCGTTCCAGCCGGTGAAACCCGCCGCGTCGCCTTCCTCGAGCGACGGGTTGACCAGGAGGTTGTCGCCCATCGGCAGCGCGGCGAGGTCGCGGGCGGTGCGGAAGACGACCCAGCCTTCCGGCTGGTCGGGCGGCACATCGACGACGTCGCCGTCGGGACGGGCGTCGGCCTCGCCGGCATCGCCGTCGCGCGCCTCGGCGTCACGCGCGTCGGGGACGTCGAAGGCGTCGCGGTCGAGGTCGTACTCGCAGGCGGCGGCGAACAGGGCCGCGGGCAGGAGAGCGAGCCACGGCGGGCCCGGCGGGCGGTGGATCGCTGCGAGCGGGATGCGGGGGCGGGCGGTCATCTCGCGTCTCCTTTCTAGAAGCGCAGGACCAGCGTCGCGCCGGCGCCGGCGGACGCGCCGAAGAAGGTGAAGTAGGTGTCGCCGTCGTCGCCGGCGGCGTCGTCGTCACCGAAGTCGGTGAGGAAGGCGAGGACGAGGGCGGCGACCGCGAGGGCGCCGGCGCAGGGCAGCAGTACGTTGGTCAGCGTGGCGTACAGCTCGTAGTCGTCGACGATCGAAGGGCCGACCCGGCAGGCGGAGGCGTCGCCGGCGCGGCAGGCGGACAGGGCGGACGAGTACTCGTCGCGTTCTCCGAGCGCCATGCCGCCGGTGGTGGCGCCGGCGATGCCGAAGACGGCGGTGAGGGCGAGGGAGCCGTAGAACCAGCCGGGGTGCAGGCCGTCGTCCTCGGGCGGAGCGGCCGGAGCCGTGCCGCCGGCCGCCGAGTCGTCCGTTCGGTCGGGCGGCCGGGCGGCGGTGTCCGGCGAATCCGCGGCGGCGGTCGGGGTTCCGGCGGCGTTCGCGGCGGCGCCGGCCACCATCCCGGCGGGGTCGGCCGTGGTCGCGGCGGTGAGCCAGGCGAGGGCGAGGTGTGGGATGAACGGCGGCACGGGCACCTCCCGAGGGAGCGACGGCCGACATTCTACCACCGGACGCGGCGGAAGCCGGGGCCAGTTGGTTTCGGGCCGGCACCGATGCCCGCTCGCCGCGTCAGGCCAGCGCGAGGCCGGCGAGCCAAGCGGCGACCCCGACGGCGACCACCAGGCCGGCGCGCACGGCGGGCCCAAGGCGCAGGCGGCACCGCTCGTCGAGCCCGCGCAGGACGAAGACGAAGGCGCCGGCGATCCACAGCGCGACGCCGGCGCCGGCCAGCAGCGAGTACCACGGGTCCGGGTCGTCGGCCTCGGCGAGCCGCGCGCGGTGCCGCCTCTCCCGCTCGGCCGGCGTCGCCGGCTCCGCGCCCGCCGCCGGACGCTCGAGCCGCGCGGAGACGCGGGCGATCCCGCGGTCGGCCCGCGAGAGACCGTCTGGATCGGCGACGGCGAAGGTCCGGGTGGCCTGGATCGCGCTGCGGGCGGCGCGGTACGCGTACAGCGCCAGGTCGTCGTCCGCGTCCTGCTCGCCCCGCTGGCCGATCAGCAGCAGCCGCTCGACCGCCCGCCGGCCGTACGGGTTGCCCGGCAGGTACCACAGCGCGGCCTCGCGGTAGCGCACGATCGCCTCGCGCAGCAGGGCGCGGCGCGGGTCCTCGATGCCCGCGCCGGGCGGCGGCTCCTCGCCGGCCCGCCGGTTGTACTCGGCGACGAGCGCCTCCCCGGCGCGCCACTCGTCGCGCGAGACCCGCCAGACGCGGGCGACGACGAGCGCCGCGGCGAGGGCGAGGACGACGACGGAGACGGAGACGATGCGAGCCATGCGCCGCGCCCGCGCTACACCACGTCGCGGCGGCGGAAGATCGCCATCGCCAGCAGCAGGAGGCAAGCGGCGTAGGCCAACCCGTACAGCGCCGACCAGGCCACGTAATCGAGCGGCACGAAGTCGGCGTGGACGGACCGGTACCCTTCCTCGAACATGCGGCCGCTCGGGTAGAACAGGTACAGGTTCGGCACGACCTCGAGCAACCCGCCGAACAGCAGGCCGGCGGCCTTCCCCGCGCTCCGTTCGGCCAGCTCGGCCAGCACGTCGCCGTTGCGGCCGATCAGGAACAGGCCGAAGGTGAAGATGCCGCTCATGAACGGCGTGGCGAACGACGAGAAGAAGACCGCGATCGAGGTGACGACGATCGCCTCGACCGCGTTGAGCGCCAGGAACGGCGGGAGCGGCGCGGGGACGCTCATCCCCTTGCCGAGCAGGATCAGCACGAGCACGGCGCCCATCAGGGCCAGGGCGAGCAGGATCGTGACGACGAGGCCGGCGAACTTGCCGGCGACGAACTGCCAGCGCGCGATCGGCTTGGACAGCACGGTGAACAGCGTCTTGCGGTCCAACTCCTTGTACAGCAGGTTGACGCCGGCGATCGTCGCCGCGATCGTGGTGAACAGCGAGATGCCGGCCAGGCCCACATCGACGACCACCCGCCGCTCCTCGTGGAGGGACAGCTCGCCGAGCACCAGGCCGAAGAACAGCATGGCGACGGCGAAGAAGACGATGCCGTAGAGCAGGCGGTCGCGGACGAGCTGCCGGAAGGTGCTGCGGGCGATGGCGAGCACGGCGCTCACGGGGCCGAAGGATAGACCACAGACGGGCCGGCGACGCAATGCGACGCCGCCGCACCCGGCGCGGCCGGGGGCGTTCCTCAACCCGCGGGCGCGGGCGGCAACGAGGCCGACCGTTCGTCGACGCGGTAGACCTCGTGCTCGACGAAGAGGCGCACGAGGTCGGCGTCGAGGTGCCGGTCCTTGGTCTCGAGCCAGAGGATGTCGAGGGCGCGGGGGGTGGGGACGGCGCGCTTGTACGGGCGGTCGGAGGCGGTGAGCGCGTCGTAGATGTCGGCGATCGCCATCATCTTCGACTGGATCGGGATGTCGTCCCCCTTCAGGCCGCGCGGGTAGCCGGTGCCGTCGAGCTTCTCGTGGTGCGAGGCGGCGATGAACGGCAGGCGGTAGAAGCGACGGCCCCAGGGGATCCGCGAGAGGAAGTCGAAGGTGTGCTGGGCGTGCGACTGGATCTCGCGGACCTCCTCGGGCGTCAGGCTCCCGCGCGCCACCCGCAGGCACTCGACCTCGTTCGCCAGCAGCAGCGGCTGCGGCTCGCCCTCGGGCCCCGGATAGGTCAGGCGGCCGATCTCGACGATGCGGCCGGTGTCCTCCCGCGGCAGCACCGCCGGCTCGTTCGCCGCGCGCACCAGCCGCAGCGACTCGTCGAGCACCCGGATCCGCTCGGCCGTCTCCCGCTCCAACGCCTCGACCTCCGCCCGCGCCGCCCCTCGCTCGAGGAGTTCGAGCTTGCGGCGGTACAGTTCCTTCTCCGCCGCCTGCCGGGCGTTCTGGAAGCGGGCGAGGATCAGCTCGAGCGTTCCGGGGTAGAGCTTCTTGGCCTTGAGCAGGACCTCCTCGCGGACGCCGACCTTGCCGAAGTCGTGGAGCAGGGCGGCGTAGCGCAGCTCCTGGAAGTCGTCGGACGAGAAGCGGACGTCGGCGAGCCAGCCGCGGTCGCAGTCGTGGACCTGCCGCGCCAGCGCGACGGTGAAGGAGGCGACGCGCAGCGAGTGCCCCATCGTGGTCGGATCGCGCTGTTCGATCGCGTGCACGGAGGCCTGGACGAAGCCGTCGAACGCCCGCTCCATGTCCTCGTAGAGCATCGCGTTCTCGATCGCCACCGCGGCCTGGGCCGAGAGCGCCGAGACCAGCGCCTCGCTGCGGGCGTCGAACGGCAGCACCCGCCGCTCGAAGTCCTCCGAGCTGCGCAGCGGTCCTTCGCCCTGCTTCCGGTTGATCAGCTGCAGCACGCCGATCAGCTCGTCGGCGTGCGAGACCATCGGCCAGACCAGCATCGAGCGGCTCTGGTAGCCGGTGCGCTGATCGAAGGAGCGGTCGAGATGGAACGGCGCGTCGGCCGGCGGGTGATAGGCGTCGGGCAGGTTGAGCGGCCTGCGGGTGAGGGCCACGGAGCCGGCGACCGACTGCATCGAGATCGGCACGGTGAACTCGGCGCTGCCGGCGAACGAAACCGAATCGTTGCGGGAGAGCTTGAAGCGCAGCGTCGCCGGCGCCTGCCCGCGCTCGGGCCGCTCGACGACGTACAGCGAGGCGGCGTCGGCGCCGGTGATGCGGCAGGCGTAGGTGACGATCCGCCCGAGCAGCGCCCCCAGGTCGCGCTCGGCCGACAGCGCCACGCCGACCGCCAGCAGGTCCCGCAGCTCGGCCTCCCGCCGCGCCAGCTCCGCCTCGAGTTCGCGGATGCGCTCCTCCCGCCCGTCGCTCGACTCGCTCACCGCGACTCCTCTTCCCGGCGGCCGTTGCGGGGCGCCCCGTTCGACCGCGCGCCGTCGTAGGCCAAGATAATCTTCTGCACCAGCGGATGGCGCACCACGTCCTTCTCCGTGAACGTGCAGACCCGGATCCCCGGCACCTCGGCCAGCAGCTCCCGCGCCTCGACCAGCCCCGAGCGCACGCCCGGGGGCAGATCGATCTGGGTCACGTCGCCCGTGACCACGGCCTGGGAGCCGAAGCCGAGCCGGGTGAGGAACATCTTCATCTGCTCGTGCGTCGTGTTCTGGGCCTCGTCGAGGATCACGAACGAGTTGTTCAGCGTGCGGCCGCGCATGAAGGCCAACGGCGCCACCTCGACGAAGCCGCGGGCGATCAGCTCCTGCGTTTTCTCCAGGCCGAGCATGTCGTGGAGCGCGTCGTACAGCGGGCGCAGGTACGGATTGACCTTCTCCACCAGGTCGCCGGGCAGGAACCCGAGCCGCTCGCCGGCCTCGACCGCCGGTCGCGTGAGCACGATCCGCTGGTAGCGCCGGGCCTGGAACGCCGCGATCGCCTGGGCCATCGCGAGATAGGTCTTGCCGGTGCCGGCCGGCCCGATCGCGAACACCAGGTCGTGCGTCCGCAACGCCTCGACGTACCGCTGCTGGTTGACCCCGCGCGGCGTGACGGGGCGACGGCCCGCGGCGACCACGACCACGTCGGCGTGGAGGTCGCGCAGCCGGACCTCCTCCCCCCCCTCCACCAGCGCCACCGCCTGCTCCACCTCCTGGGCGCGGACGGGCGCCGACGTGGCGGCCAGCTCGAGAAGCTGGAGCAGGCAGCGGCGGGCGCGCGCCACCGGCTCCTCGGCCCCCTGGATCTGGATCCGGTCGCCCCGGCTGCCGGCGACGACGCCGAACGCGGCCGCCACGTGCCGCAGGTTGCGGTCCTGGGGTCCGAGCGCCTTGCGCAGGGTTTCGGGGTCCGCCACGGTCAACTCGGCGACCGGCGCCCCGCCCGGCGGCCCGGACCCGTCACCCGGCGGCCCGTCGCCCTGGGGGTGCGGAATCGAAGCGCGCTCCTCGTGCGGGTCCCTCATCTGGGCCCCAACCTAACGCAAAACCGGCCGGGCGACAAACGGTGTCGCGCGGCGCGACCGGGTCCGCGGCCACGACCACGAGCACGAGTACGACCACGACCGACCACGACCGCGACCACGGTCGGGAGCGAGGGACGGAGGCGGAGAAACGGGAGCGACGCGACCGCGGCCGACCCTTGACGCCGCGCGGGCGAAGGGGCGTACGATGCGCGCGTGGGAGCGATCCGGCGGTTCTTCGCCCGGCTGGGCCCCGGGTTCCTGCTGGCGGCGGCGGCGATCGGCGCGAGCCACCTGGTGATGTCGCCGCAGGCCGGGGCGCTCTACGGCCCGGCGCTGCTCTGGCTGGTGCTCGCCTCGCACGTGCTGAAGTATCCGGCTTTCGAGTGCGGGCCGCGCTACGCGGCGGCGACGGGCGAGTCGCTGCTGGCCGGCTACGCGCGCATCCCCGGCCCGCGCGGCTGGGCCCTGTGGATCACGCTCGGCGGAACCGTGCTCCAGGGGATCGGGGTGCTGGCCGGCGTGACGATCATCAGCGGAGCAGTGCTGCGGGTGCACACCGGGGCGTTGTCGGTGGCGGCCTGGAGCCTGATCGTCCTCGGCCTCGTGGTGGCGCTGCTCGTCGTCGGCCGCTACCGCTGGATGGATCGGCTGAACAAGGGGATGATGCTGTTCCTCGCCGCCACGACGCTCGTCGCCTTCGTCGCGGCGGCGCCGCCGCCGGAGGACTACGCGGCGCTGGTGGTGCCCCGCCTGCCGGCCGGCTCGATCGCGCTGGTCGCCGCGATGCTCGGCTGGATGCCCACCGGAATCGACGTCTCGATCTGGCACTCGATGTGGACCCTCGAGAAGCTCGACCTGCTCCGCATCCCCGCCGGGTCGAGCGGCGCGCGGGAGCGCCTGCGGACCGCGCTGCTCGACATGCGCCTCGGCTACGGCCTGTCGCTCGTCACCGGCACGATGTTCCTGCTGATCGGCGCCACGTACCTCGCCGGCCGCGGGACCGAACTGCGCGGGGCCGATTTCGCCCTCGTGCTGGCCGGCGTCTACGAGCGGTCGCTGGGGCGCTGGATGTACCACGCCTTCCTCGCCACCGCCTCGTTCGCGATGTTCTCCACCGCCTACACGGTGATGGACGGCTTCTCGCGGGCCTTCGAGGGTTCGCTGGCGCAGCTCCGGCGGCTGCGGGCCGAGCGGGACGGGGCGACGTGCGCGGAGCGCGCCGCCGGGTGCGGCCCCGCCTACTGGGCGTTCCTCGCCGTCTCGGCGCTGATCGCCGCCGCCTGCATCACCGTCTTCCCGCAGCCGGTCGCGATGGTCACCTTCGTCGCCACCGGGACGCTCGTCATCACCCCGGCGATCTACGGCTTCAACGTCTGGTGCGTCACGCATCGGATCGCCGACCCCGCGCTCCGCCCGCCACGCCCCGTCGTCTGGCTCGGCTGGGCCGGCGTCGCCTTCATGGCCGGCGTCGCCGCGCTCGCCGTCGTCGCGACCGTGCACTGAGCCGCGGCCAGCGGACTGGACCCGGCGTCCGAGGCCCCTCTATGATGGGCGCGCCGACCGCGTTCCGCCGGCTGTGGCGCGCCGGCGGAGTGGAGGGACGCCGGATGGACGGAGTCACGACAGCCTTCTTCCCCGACTTCGACGCCGAGGCGCTGGCGGACCTCGTCGAGAACGCGAGCGATCTGATCCAGAGCGTCGATCTCGACGGACGGTTCCTGTACGTCAACCGCCGCTGGCGCGAGCGGCTCGGCTACACGACCGAGGAGATCGCCCGCCTGCGGCTGTTCGACGTGATCCGGCCCGACCACCACCCGCAGTGCCGCCGCCTGTTCGAGGCGTTGTGCGGCGGCACCGACCTGGGACCCGTCGAAACCGTCTTCCTGGCCCGGAACGGCGAAGAGGTCGAGCTCGAGGGGCAGGTGACGCTCCGCTGCGACCCGCAAGGACGCCCGCGGTCGACGCGCGGCGTCTTCCGCGACGTCGGCGAGCAGCGGGCGGCGCGGCGCCGCGTCGACGAACTGCTGGCCAAGACCAGCGCGATCATCGCGCACGCGCCGGTCGGCATCAGCCTCTACCGGCCCGACGGACAGTGCGTCGAGGCGAACGAGGCGCTGGCGCGCATCGTCGGCGGCCCGGTCGAGCAGGTCCGCAGCTTCAACTTCCGCCGGCTCGAATCGTGGCGCCGCCACGGCCTGCTCGAATGCGCGGAGGCGTGCCTGGCGAGCGGGGAGCCGCGCACGCTGGAGACGACCGGTTCGACGACCTTCGGCACGCCGGTCACCCTGCTGTTCCGGTTCGTGCCGGTCACGCTCGGCGGCGAGCCCCATCTGCTGGTGCTGACCGAGGACAAGACCGAGGAGCGCCGTCGCGAGAAGGCGCTGGTCGCCCACCAGCAGCGCCTGCTCCGGCTGGGGGAAGTCGCCCGCCAGATCGCGTCCCAGACCGACCTCGATCGGATGCTCCGGACGGCCGTCGAACGGGCGTGCGAGCTGACGCGGGCCGACACCGGCGCGATCGTGCGGCTCGATCCGCAGAGCGCTCGGCCGCTCGGCCTGCACGTCGGTGCCGGACGGATCGAAGCGCTCCCGTCCGGCACGGAGCTCCGCCTGCACGGCCTGCTCGGGCGGGTGGCGCGCGGCGAGACGATCCGCACGGCGCGTGCGGACGCGGAACCGTCGTTCGCCGGCTGGCCGGAGTGGCACCCGCCCGTCGGCCCGATGCTCGGGCTTCCGCTGTCCGACCGGGACCGCATCGTCGCGATGCTGCTGCTCGGCCGGACGCCCGGCGCCGAGCCGTTCGACGACGGCGATCACCAGATCGCGGAGATGATCGGCAACCTGATCGTGGTGGCGATCCGCGTCAGCCGGCAGTTCACGGACCTGCAACGACTCAACGCGTAGCTCAACGAACTGGCGACCACCGACGCCCTGATGAGCATCGGCAACCGCCGGGCCTTCGACGAGGCGCTGGCGTTGCAGCACGCCACGGCCCTGCGGTACGGCGTGCCGTACGGCCTGCTGATCGCGGACGTCGACCACTTCAAGCGCTACAACGACCGCTACGGGCATCCCGCCGGCGACGGCGTGCTGGCGCAGGTGGCCCGACTGCTGCGGCAGACGCTGCGGGTGGTGGACGGGTTGTACCGCTACGGCGGCGAGGAGATCGCCGTGCTGCTGCCGCACCAGCGCGGAGCGGGGACTCTGCGGGCGGCCGAGCGGCTGCGGCGGTGCGTGGAACAGGCGGCGATCGAACACCGCGACAACGACGCCGGCGTGGTGACGCTCAGCTTCGGCGCCGCCGTATTCGATCCGCAGGCGCACGCCGGGCAGCCGGTCGTCCCGCAGGCGGTGCTGCGTGCCGCCGACGAGGCGCTGTACCAGGCGAAACGGCTCGGGCGGAACCGCGTCGAGATGGCCCCGGCGGCGCCCGCAGACGACCGAACAGCCCCACCAGCACCGCCAGCGGCAGGTTGATCGCGGCGACGAACGCGAGCACCAGGCCGACGGCCAGGCCGGCGGTCCAGGCGGCGGCGGCCAGCCGCGCCCCGGTGCCGGCCGCCAGCGCG
>JAAZOP010000129.1 GCA_012797735.1 Myxococcales bacterium | reverse complement strand
GCGGCCGGAAGCTGCGACAGCCGGCGCGCCTCGGCGGCCCGGTCCCGGGCGTCGCGGAATCCCGGCCGCAACAGCTCGACCCGCTCGAACGCCGTCACCCCGTGCTCCGGACGACCGGTCTCGACGAACATCTCGCCCAGCCGGTAGTACAGCTCGGCGGTGGCGGGGACGTTGGGGTAGGCGCGGACCACTTCGAGCAGCTTGGCGATCGCCAGCTCGCGGTGGCCGGTGCGCCAGAGGATCTCGGCGAGCAGCGTGCCGGCCTCGAAGAACTCCCCCCGGTTGCTCGGGACGGCGTGGAGGATCGCGCCGGCGCGCTTCCAGTTGCCGGTCTTGAGGTGCAGGCGCGCGGCGCCGAGCGGGTCGCCGCCGCGCTCGAGGTTCTCGGCGGCGCGGGCCAGGTCGCCGACCTGGAGGTACAGTTCGCCCGCGGCGGCGAAGTCCATCGTCTTCTCGTACATCAGCGCCGCCCGGGCCAGGTCGCCGGACTTGCGGTACAGCGCCGCGGCGCGGGCGAAGTCGTAGGCCGACTCGAACAGTTCCGCGGCGCGCCGGGGGTCGTCGATCTTCTCGGCGCATCGCGCGGCGGCGGCGAAGTCCCTGGCCTGGACGAACACCTCGAGCAATCCGGTCCGCTGCCGGGCGGAGGCGACCTCGGTCTCGCGCAACAACTCGGCCGCCACCTCGCGGGAACACCCCTGGTACAGCCGCACCGCGGCGGCGGTCTCGCCCTTCGCCACGTAGGCCAGGATCTGTCCCACGACCTTGCCGGTGGGCACGAACCGGCCGGCGCCCGTCCCGTCCTCCGCGAACTCGAACTCGATCTCGCCGACGATGCCGCTCATGCCGCGCCCGATCAGCCCGGAGGCTCGTCGTCCATCGTCGCGATGTAGGGCAGGTTGCGGTACTTCTCGTCGTAGTCCAGGCCGTAGCCGACGACGAACTGGTTGGGGATGGTGAACCCGAGATACGCGATCGGCACGTCGACCAGCTTGCGCTCGGGCTTGTACAGCAGCGAACAGACCTTGACGTCGACCGGATGGCGGGTGGCGATGTTGCGCATCAGGTAGGTCATCGTCAGGCCGGTGTCGACGATGTCCTCGACGAACAGCACGCGCTTCCCCTCGACGGGGCCGGTCAGGTCGGCGGTGATCTCGACGACGCCGGAGCTCTCGGTCCGGGAGCCGTAGGAGCGGACGCGCATGAAGTCGAGCTCCATCGGGATGGTGATGTGGCGGACGAGGTCGGCGAGGAAGATGAAGCCGCCCTTGAGCACGCTGACCAGGAGCAGATCGGAGCCCCGGTAGTCGGCGGAGATCTGGGCGCCGAGCTCCCGGCAGCGCTTCTGGATCTCCTCGGTGGAGATCAACGGGCGAAGTCGGTCGGGGGAGGCGAACGGGTCGTGTTTGCTGGTCGCCATGGGTCCGGTGGTAGCACGGTGCGGGAGGCCGTCGCAAGGTGGCGCGGCGGGCCCGCTCCGTGGTAAAAGCCGCGCCCGTGGAACGGCTCTACGAGATCGTTTCGTACATCGTCCCGATGCTCCTGTCGCTGACGGTGCACGAGTACGCCCACGCGCGAGTCGCCTGGGCGCTGGGCGACGATACCGCCTCGAGCCAGGGCCGGCTGACGCTGAACCCGATGGCCCACGCCGACCCGGTCGGCACCTTCCTGATGCCGATCGTGGCGCAGCTCGGCGGCGGCCTGCCGCTGATCGGCTGGGCCCGGCCGGTGCCGGTTTCGCCGCACCGCTTCACCCGCCGCGTCAGCATGCATCTCGGGATGGCGCTGACCGCCGCCGCCGGCCCGCTGTCCAACATCGCCCTGATGTTCCTCGCGGTCGCCGGGCTGCAAGTCCTGGCCCGCGCCACCGGCCTCGGCCTGGCCGAACTGCTGGTCGTCGAGGAGGGGGCGAAGGCGACCGCGGCCCAGACCGGCGCCCATTTGCTCCTGATCCTGTCGTTCATGAACGCCGGCCTGGCCGTCTTCAACCTGATCCCCCTCCCGCCGCTCGACGGCAGCCGCCTGATGCCCCGCCGCATCCAGGAGATCCTCGGCCCGCTCCAGGTGGTCTCCTACTTCCTGCTGATGGCCATCGTGTTCTTCCTCAGCGGGGTCATCCGCATCCCGGTGGCTTACCTGCTGATCGGCGCGTTCTGGGCCGTCGGGCTGCCGAACGAGTGGTTGTGGGCGATGGTGAGCGGATGACGGACCGGGCGGACCAGCGCGACGAGACGCCGGAGACCGACGGGCCGCTGGACCTCGGCGCCCCGATCCACGTGCCGTACGAGGTCGAGGTCCCCGGCTTCAGCGGACCGCTCGAACTGCTCCTCCACCTCTGCCGCAAGCACAAGATCGATATCCTCGACATCCCCGTCGCCTTCATCACGCAGAAATACCTCGAGTACCTGGCGGCGATGAAGACGCTGCACCTGGACGTCGCGGCCGAGTACCTCGAGATGGCCGCCACCCTCACCCGCATCAAGTCGCGCATGCTGCTCCCCACCGGTACCGACGTCGAGGAACCGGAGGGGACGGAGGAGGGCGGAGACCCGCGCGCCGAACTCGTCCGCCGGCTGCTCGAGTACCAGAAGTACCGCGACGCCGCCGATCGGCTCGCCGCCCGCGCGCAGCTCGACCGCGACGTGTTCGTCCGGCGCGGAGCCGCCGAACGGGGCGAGGGGACGGGCGAACGGCCGCTGGCCGAGGTGGGCGTCGGCGCGCTGCTCGACGCCTTCGCCGCCGTGCTCAAGCGCGTCGGGGCCGACGTGGCGCGCGAGATCACCGTCGAGCGGATCTCGGTGGCGCAACGGATCCAGGAGGTCGTGGCGCTGCTGCAGGAGCGGCGGCGCGTGCGCTTCGAGCAGCTCTTCGAGGGATCCTCGACGCGGTTCGACGTCGTCGTCACCTTCCTGGCGCTGCTCGAGATGACGAAGCTGCGGATGACGCGCCTCCTGCAGGCCGGACCCGACACGCCGTTGCTCGTCGAGTTCGTCGGGGCGGTGCCGGGCGGCGACGTCCCCGCGGACGCCGTGACGGCCGACGCCCCCCAGGCTCCGCTCGAGCCGGCGGACCCCCCCGCTCCGGACGGAAGCCCCGCGCCGCAGACCTTCGCAGGAGAGGAACCGGCGGCCGGCGGGGGAGAAGGGCCGGCGGCGCCGGACGACGCCGCTTCGCACCTGCCGCCGTTCCTGCGCGGCCGCAAGCGCGGAAAGGCGGAGCCCGCCGTCGCCGCGGAGGGCGTCGCCGAGCCCGTCGCGCCGCCGCCCGAGGCTCCGCCCGCACCGGACAAGCGCGCCCTGCTCGACTCGGCCCTGTCCGACTTCCTGACGGGCCGCGACCGGCCGCCGGAGCCGGAGGCCGGAGAGCCGGGCGATGAGGAGAAGCCTGAATGACCGAGGCTGGCACGCGGAAGAAGAAGCCGGCGGCGAAGGACCCGCCGCCGGGTGACGCCGCGCCCGGGATGGGCGAGGCGGCGGCGACGGAGGAGACGGGCCGTCCGGATTTGGAGGAGTCGCCCGCGGGGGAAACCGCCGTGACACCGGCGGAGGCGGGGGCGTCGGGCGAGGCGGCCGGGACGGGCGAGGCGGAGCCGCCGACCGCCGCTCTGCGGGCGGAGTTGGGAGAGGCCGGCGTACCGCCGGCCGCCGGCGAGGCCGCGCCTGCCGGCGAGGCCGCGGCATCGACCGGCGACCAGAGTCCGACCGGCGACCGGGAGTCGAAGGGGCCGTCCCCCGGGCGCGTCGAGTACGACGACGCGACGCTCGTGCGGTACGTCGAGGCGCTCCTGTTCGTGTCGCAGCATCCGCTGACCGTGGCCCAGGTGGCGCGGCCGCTCCGCACCACCTTCGCGGCCGTGCGCCGGGCCTTCCGGGCGATCGGGGAGGCGTACGCGGAGCGCGGCATCCGGCTGATGGAGGTGGGCGGCGGATACCAGTTCCGCACGGCCCCGGAGTGCGCCGACGCCGTCCGCAAGTTCCTCGACGTCCGGCCGCTGCGCCTGTCCAAGGCGGCGATGGAGACGCTGGCGGTGATCGCCTACCGCCAGCCGGTGACCAAGCCCGACGTCGACGAGATCCGCGGCGTCGATTCCGGCTCGGCCCTCAAGCTGCTGCTCGACCGGAACCTGGTCCGAGTGCTCGGCCGCAAGGAGGAGCCCGGCCGGCCGCTGCTGTACGGCACGACGCAGGCGTTCCTGGAGTTCTTCAACCTCCCGAGCCTCAGCGACCTGCCGTCGCTGCGCGAGTACGCCGAGCTGACCGAGGACGGCCGCCGGCAGCTCGAGCGGGACCTGTTCGCGCGGTCGCCCGACGCCCTCGCGGAGGGCGAGGAGGGGGCGCGGCTCCGCGCGCCGCGCCGGTGGGAGGATCTGGTCGAGGTGCTGGGGGAGGACCTGGGCGGCCTGCCCGAGGGCGTGGAGATCGAAGTCGAACCGACCGATCCGCTGGAGGCGTACGTGAAGGACGACACCTTCCCGCGGCCTCCGCCGCCGGCGGCGGAAGGGGCGGCGGCGGGACCGGGGGAGGGGGATGCGGCGGACGGCGGGACGGCGCCGGCGGAAGGCGAGGCGCTGGACGGGGAGGGGGACGAGGCGCCGGACGACGGCGGGATGGACGACGTTCCGGAGGACGCCGGGACGGACGATGACGACCGGTCCTGAGCGGGGCCGGGAGGACGGGACGACGAGGAGGTCAGGCATGGCAGACGGGAAGCTGGTCTATTCGTTCGGGGGCGGCCGCGCGGAGGGGCGCGGGGAGATGAAGGAACTGCTGGGAGGGAAGGGGGCCAACCTCGCGGAAATGGTGAACATCGGCCTCCCGGTTCCGCCGGGGTTCACGATCACCACCGCGGTCTGTTCCTACTTCTTCTCGCACGGGAACCAGTATCCGCCGGGCCTGGCGAAGCAGGTCGAGGCGGCGCTCCAGTTGATGTCCAGGCGGGTGGGCCGGACGTTCGGCGACCCGAAGAACCCGCTGCTGGTTTCGGTCCGCTCCGGCGCGCCGGCTTCGATGCCCGGGATGATGGACACGATCCTCAACCTGGGGTTGAACGACGCGACGGCGGCCGGGCTGACGAAACTGACGGGCGACGAGCGGTTCGTGATGGACGCCTACCGGCGGCTGATCACGATGTACGGCGACGTCGTGCTGGGGATCCGGCGGGAGAAGTTCGAGCACGAGCTGGAGGCGGTGAAGCAGCGGCTGGGGGTGAAGTTCGACAACGAGGTTCCGGCGGCGGAGTTGCGCGGGCTGGTGGAGAGATACAAGGCGATCGTGAAGGAGGAGAAGGGCCAGCCGTTCCCGGAGGACCCGCGGGATCAGCTGTGGGGCGCGATCGGCGCGGTGTTCGGCTCGTGGAACAACGAGCGGGCGATCATCTACCGGCGGCAGTACCGGATTCCGAAGCACTGGGGGACGGCGGCGAACGTCCAGGCGATGGTGTTCGGCAACATGGGCGAGGACTGCGCGACCGGCGTGGCGTTCACGCGCAACCCGGCGACCGGCGAGCACCGGTTCTTCGGCGAGTGGCTGCCGAATGCGCAGGGCGAGGACGTGGTGGCGGGGATCCGCACGCCGTTGCCGCTGGACCGCGCGGCGGGCGGCGAGAAGTCGCTCGAGGCGATCCTGCCCGAGTGTCACCGGCAGCTCGTCGAGATCCGCGACATCCTCGAGAACCACTACCGGGACATGCAGGACATCGAGTTCACGATCGAGCACGGGAAGCTGTGGATGCTGCAGACCCGCACCGGCAAGCGCACCGGGTTCGCCGCGGCGCGGATCGCGGTGGAGATGGTGGACGAAGGGCTGATCACGGAGCGGGAGGCGGTGCTGCGGATCGACCCCGACGGCCTCAACCAGCTGCTCCAGCCGGTGCTCGACCCGGCGGAGCAGCAGAAGGCGATCCAGGCCGGGCGGCGGATCGCGAAGGGGTTGGCCGCCGGGCCGGGCGGCGCCTCGGGCAAGGCCGTCTTCTCGGCGGAGGTCGCGGAGCAGTTCGCGGCGCGCGGCGAGAAGGTGGTTCTGGTGCGGCTGGAGACGAGCCCGGAGGACATCCGCGGCATGCTCGCCTCGCAGGGCATCCTCACCGCCCGCGGCGGCATGACCTCCCACGCCGCGCTGGTCGCCCGCCAGATGGGGAAGGTCTGCGTCACGGGCTGCGGCGAGATTCGCGTGGACTACGCCGCCAAGCAGTTCACCGCGCCCGACGGCACCGTGATCCGGGAGGGGGATCCGATCGCGATCGACGGCACGCGGGGCGAGGTCTACCGCGGAGCGATCACGGCGGTGCCCTCCGAGGTCCAGCGCGTGCTGATCGAGAAGTCGCTGGCGCCGGAGCAGGCCCCGGTCTACCGCAACTTCGCCCGACTGCTCGACTGGGCCGACCGGTTCCGGCGCCTCGGCGTGCGCACCAACGCCGACCAGCCCGACCAGGCCGCCCAGGCCGTCGCCTTCGGCGCCGAAGGGATCGGGCTGTGCCGCACCGAGCACATGTTCTTCGGCGAGGGGAAGATCGGTCCGATGCGCGAGATGATCCTCGCGGACACCCGCGAGGAGCGCGAGCGGGCGCTGGCCAAGCTGCTCCCGCTGCAGCGCGCCGACTTCCTCGGCATCTTCCTCGCCATGGGCCCGCGACCCGTCACCATCCGCACCCTCGACCCGCCGCTCCACGAGTTCCTCCCCCACGACGACAAGGCGATCGCCGAGCTGGCGAAGGAGATGGGCGTGCCCCCGGAGCGGATCCGCGCGAAGGTCCAGGCGCTCCACGAGTTCAACCCGATGCTCGGCCACCGCGGCTGCCGCCTCGGCATCTCGTTCCCCGAGATCACCGCGATGCAGGCCCGCGCCATCCTCGAGGCCGCCCTCGAGGCGCGCGAAAAGGGCGTCGAAGCCCACCCCGAAATCATGATCCCCCTCGTCGGCCATGTGAAGGAACTCAAGCTCCAGGCCGACGCCGTGCGCTTCGAGGCCGAACGCGTCTTCACCGAGCGGGGCAAGCGCATCCCCTACGCCCTGGGCACCATGATCGAAGTGCCCCGCGGCGCGCTCACCGCCGACGAGGTCGCCCAGGAGGCCGAGTTCTTCTCCTTCGGCACCAACGACCTCACCCAGACGACGCTCGGCATGAGCCGCGACGACTCCGGTTCCTTCCTCGCCAAGTACCGGACGCTCGAGATCTACGAGCGCGACCCGTTCGAGACGATCGACCAGGCCGGCGTCGGCGCCCTCATGCGCATCGCCGTGGAGAAGGGACGCGGCGTCCGCCCCAAACTCAAGATCGGCATCTGCGGCGAGCACGGCGGCGAGCCGTCGTCGGTCGAGTTCTGCCATCGCATCGGACTCGACTACGTCTCCTGCTCCCCGTTCCGCGTGCCGATCGCACGCCTCGCCGCCGCCCAGGCCGCACTGCGCGACCGCCCCGCGCGGCCGGCCGCCGCCGCGAAGCCGGTGAAGAAGTCGGCGAAGAAGCCGGCGAACAAACCGGTGAAGAAGTCGGCGAAGAAGCCGGCGAACAAGCCGGCCGCGAAGCGGGCGAAGAAGCCAACCGCGAGGCGAAGCCGCTAGGCGACCGCGCCTGCGATGCGCGACGACGCGCCGGCCTGCCCGAAAGGCCCCGGAGTAGACTTCAGTTGCCCACGGCCCTGGCGGGCCATCCGCGAATCACGAAAACGCCGGGCGGACGTGCAGGGGACGGGCGATTTTCGGGGCAGGCACCGGGCTTCGGACTCCAGGAGGAACCGGCGCGTGCGGAGAACCCGCGAAACGGAAGGTCGTTCCACTCGCGGACGAACTGGCCGTCGAACGGTACCGCGTCACGCGCCACTTCCCTCCGCAGGAGCGGTACGGCTTGCGGGCCCAGATCCGCCGCGCCGCCGTCTCGGTGCCGACGAACACCGTCGAAGGCTGTGCGCGACGTTCCGCGAAGGACGACCTGTACTTCGTTCGCGCGGGCCTCGGATCGGCGCCGGAAGCGCGCTGCCTCCTCGGACGGCACGTCGCCTCGGGCTCCTGGCCGCATCCGATCACGACCCGCTGGAAGGCCGGTACGGTGCGCGGTTCCGCGGGCTCGAGCGCCCGGTCGACGTCCTCGGGCGGCCCGAAGCCGGAAGCCCTGCGTTGTGGCGCGCCGCGCACGTCCACTCCGAATCCCAGGAGAGGCCTGCCGGAGTGGTCGCCTACCGTTGTTGAGAGTATAGTCCCGGCGTGCTCGTGGCCGCCGCCGGTGCGGTGGCGGGGGTCGTGAACTTGGAGGAGGCGGGCGATGACCTTGCCGGGTCGCATGTTCCTCGTGGTCGTCGGGTTCGCGTTCGTCGCCGGCTGCAGCCGCACCGGGCTGGAGGGTGTCGACGACGACTGGGACGGGTTCGTCACCGACGCCGGCTACGACGGCGGCCGGCCGGACATCCCGCCCGACACGGTGCCGCCGGACGTGCCTCCCGACATCGTTCCGCCGGACGTCCCGCCCGACACGGTGCCGCCGGACGTGCCCCCCGACATCGTTCCGCCGGACGTCCCGCCCGACACGGTGCCGCCGGACGTGCCCCCCGACGGCCGTCCCGACGGTCGTCCGGACGGGTGGCCCGACGGTCGTCCGGACGGGTGGCCCGACGGTCGTCCGGACGGGTGGCCCGACGGCCGTCCGGACGGGTGGCCCGACGGCCGTCCGGATCGACCGGATCCCGGGACCGACGGCGGCTCGGACGGCGGATGCGATCCGGCCCTGTGCGACCTGATGTGTTCGGTGACGGGTTCCGGCGGCGGCACGTGTTTCGGCGACGCATGCATCTGCGGCATCGGCCCGGACGGCGGGACGACCGACGGCGGGACGACCGACGGCGTGATTCCGCCTCCTCCCATGGACGGCGGCGGCGGGGACGGCGGGCGCGACGGGCGCGACGGGATGCGCGACTTCGGCCGCGAGATGTGGCCGTTCGACGCGACGCCCGATCCCGGCGCCGCCTGCGACGACGCGACCTGTTTCGAGGACTGCCGCTCGATGGGGTATTCGGCCGGCTACTGCGACCCGACCGGGGCGTGCACTTGCTTCTAGCGACGCTCCGCCGAACATCCGGCTGGACCGCCTGAGGCCGGGACTCGCCGGAACGCTCGGACGGCCCGGGGGATCAGCGCGGCGTGGGGGATCGTCGCCGGCGGCCGTTGCGATCCGCGGTGCAGGTCGCGTGCGCCCGGCGCAGCACCGGCTCGTAGTGGCGGAACATGCTCTCCCACATCTCCCGGGCGATCGCCCATTGGGCCCGGTCGCTCGCGGACGCCGCTTCGCCGGCGGGAAGCTCTCGACGCCCGATGAACACGTGCTCGACGGCGTGGCGGTTGGACGACATCATCCGCACGTCGTCGTTCGGGTCGTCGTCCAGGAAGTTCGTCTCGAATTCGAAGCGGACGTTCGGCGGCTCCGCGCGGGGCCGTGCCAGGTACCGCAGGCGCATTCCGGCCTGGCAGGCGCATCCGGGGACCTCGAACGAGAACCCCCCGGGGTTGTCCGGCTCGAAGCATCGCAGCGCGACGAACGGCGCCGGCCCATCGACGCCCATCGCACCGTAGTCCTGGTAACGGCAGCCGGCGGTCGCGGCGAGGAGCAGCAGGGCGAGAAGGCCCGCCGGGAAGGGGGGCCGGCCGGCGGGACGGGTGGGGTGGGGTTCGGTGCGGGACGGCATCATGGCACACGTCCGACGATCGGTTGGTGCCCGTCGGACGTGCCTGCGTTCAGCGTGCGGACCGTGCGGGGCCGGTTGTCATTCGGCCGCCTCCTCGGCGGCGTCGGCCTCCGCTTCGCCGGCGGCGTCGCCCGGCAAGACGTCCGGCGAGACATCGCCCAGGTCGGCTTCGGCGGTCTCGGTGGGTTCGACGTCGACCGGTTCGACGGCGTCGGCGGTCGCATCTCCCGCCGCGTCGGCGTCCGCGCCGGCGCCGGGGACCCGGAAGCATCGGCATCCGACGGGGTCGCAGCGCGACCCGTCGTAGCCGAGGGCGTCGCACGAGGACGCACAGGCGTCGACCTCGCACGGTTCGAGCGGCCGGCGGGCGCACCGGCACTCCAGGGCCTCCCCCGTCCAGGTGCACTCGCCGCGCGCCGCCACCACCCCGCCGGAGGAGCACGTGCGGTCGCAGTCGCACTCGATGCACTCGGGATACACGCGCCCGGTCCACGGTTCGCGCGGAACGATCGACTCGTCCCCGACCGGCGTCCGCTCGCAGCCGGCCGTCGCGCAGGCGGCGGCCAGTGCCGCCGAGAGCGCGAGCCGGGAGGCGCGGGTTGCGTCCACTAGCGCACCTCCACGTCGAAGGCGTGTCGTTCGTACTCGCCGCAAGTCAGAACGAGGGTCGAGCGTCCCGGGGCGAGGGCGAGAAGGTAGAAGACCCAGGGCACCACGTCGTCCCGGTGGACGAGGATCACGTCGTCCGGCGAGCCGTCCAGGCCGACCGTCTCGTCGGCGCACGGCACGAGGCCGCGCATGCAGATCACGCGGCGGACCTCGCCGGCGTCCAGCGGGACGGCGAGCGGGTCGTCCGGGGAGTAGAGGCCGAACTCCTGCAGCCAGGCGAGGCGGCAAGGCGACGGCTCGTCGGCCGTACAGCCGGACCAGACCGCGAGCGCGCATGCGACCGCGCCGCCGGACCGCACGAAGCGGATGACACCTCGACCCGTCACGGCCCGCCTCCGTCGTCCGGGAGCGGGTTGGCGCAGAAGACCCGCACCACCTGCGCGGTCCCGGTGATCGCTTCGCGGATCGCCATCCTGGCGATGCCGGTCCACAGACAATCGATGCGGAGATATCGGCCGTAGCCCTCGACACGAAGCGCGCCGGCCGGTTCGATCGCGGCGCTCCAGACGGCGCGGCCCATCAGCGGTCGTTCGTCGGCCTGCAGTTCGAGCACGGCGCGGAACGGGGAACGGAAGTCGGCGACGACGATGGTGCCGGACCGGATCGGGTCGCCGGCTTCGGAATACAGCACGAATCGGGTCGGGACGACGACCTCGATCGGTATCCAATCGATCAGGCCGCCCCGATCGCCGAAGACCTCCCGGCCGAAGACGGCCAGGAAGGTCCATCCGGGCGCCGCCCCGTGCAACAGGCCGCAGTTCGAGGAAGCCACCTCGGGGCGGAGCGATTCGACGCACCCGCCGGAGGAGTGGCCCACGAAGGCGTCGGCGCCGGCGGCGAGCGCTTCGAGAACCTGGTCGGCGGGGTCGTGGATCGGATCCCAACGGAAGAACTCGCCGCGACCGTTGGCCCCCGGCGTGGCCTCGTCCGGCGGGCTGGTCATGCCGCACCCTGCCGCCAGGCCGGCGACCAGCCAACCGAGAGCGCTAGTCGTCCGGAACCCAGGCATGCATGCCTCCGGTCAGGATCGGCCCGTGCCACGGCCCTTCGCGGGCGAAGGCGACGGGCATCTGCAGGACGACGAACAGGGCCAGGCCTTCCACGACCGCGCACTCTCCGCCCGCGGACAGGACGGCGAAGCCGTTGCCGAACGGGACGGTGGCGACGGCGTCCGGTTCGGCGAGCAGTTCATCGATGCCGCCGGGCTGGTGGCTGAGGGAAACGCCGAACCAGGCCCTCCAGGTTCCGGACTTCCACCCGGCGAGGAAGTCGCCGCGGAGGCGCACTCCCACCGCCGTGCCGGTCGACCGGGAGAACGAGCCCGGCTCGCATCCGGCCGCACAGAGTTCGACCACGTCGGTCGGCAACCCGAGCACCAGCAGTTCCGACAGGAATCCCAGGTAGAACCCGCCGCCCACCTCGGGGCTCACCGCGATGCCGAAGCCTGCACCGCCGCCGAGCGGTCCCGGCGGCGGCAGACCGGAGTCGAGAGACTGGAGCGCGCCCGCGGGGAAGACGAGGCCGGCCGGAAGTCGGATCTCGGCGATGTGTCCGAAGCGGAAACGCAGTGCGAGTTCGAGAGCCGTCCGGGCGATCCATGGAGCGGGCCCGGTCTCCGAGGGATCCGCGGCCTCGAGGAGCGCCGTCAGGGTCGACGACGCGACCGTCAACTCCGCCGGGCCGTGGGGAGCGCCGGTCCATGCGGCGGCCAGGGGCGGGGAGACGAGCGTGGTGCCGAGGGCGCGGCGTGCGGTCTCGGCGCCGGCCGGCGGCGCCGCCAGCACCAGCACCGCCATCGTTCCGACCGCGGGCGCGAATCGAGCCATCCGCCGCTCCCCAACAAAGGTAGCAGGTCGGAGCCGGGCGGCAAGCAGACGGCCGTCGTTCCGGATCCGAGCCGGGCCAGCCGGACGCCGGAGGGAGCGGCGAGGCGGTCGGTCCGCCGGCACCGCGGGGCGCCACGGGGGCGCCGCAGGACGACTTGACGGGAGTCGCGGTTCCCGTCAGGTTTCGGGCCGCGCCCGGCCGCGGGGTGCGGCGGCGTCGGGCCAGGGAGGTGCACCGTGGGCGGGAAGATCGGATGCTTGGCGGTGCTGGCGGTCCTGCCGGTGTTTGCGGGCGTGCCTGGATGTGCGGAGACGGGCGCAGACCCGGCGGGGCGGCCTTCCCGTGTTCGACGTTGCGAGTTCGAACGCCGGGTCGGGAGGCCAGGCGCTGCGCTGCTTCGCCGCCGGCACCTGCGGCACGGCGAGCCAGACCTGCAGCGCGAGCGTCTCGGACGGCCGCGTGCTGCTCAACACGCTCGGCGG
>JAAZOP010000128.1 GCA_012797735.1 Myxococcales bacterium | reverse complement strand
CGGCCGCCGGCGCGCTGTCGTCCGCTCGGGCGACTCGAGAGTGCAGCGGCGGCCTTGCCGTCGGTCGCTGGTCGGCATGCCTTGCTTCTGCACGAGCACGTTGTCGGGCGCGATCGCGAAGACGCCCATGACCATGCCCACGCCCACGGTCGGGCCGGTTCCGCCTGGTTCGACCAGGGTCGGCCGGCCCGATGCGGGCAACTGGGGGTGGCGCGGGGGCGGCGCGCGCGGGGTTGACTCGGGCGGCGCAAGCGCCGAACGTAGCGGCCATGACCGTGGCGCGCACCGAGTATCTCCGCTGGGCGATCGCCCGCTACCACGACCTGGCCTGCGACCTCGCCTCGAGCGGCACGCCGGCGCTCCCGGCCGCCGCGCTGGGCCCGCCGCCGCCGGGCATCGATTCGTTCGCCGCGTGGGGCGAACTGTCGAAGGTGGTGGCCGAACGGGAAGGGTGGGGCGCCGACGAGGTGCGGGCCGCCGCGGGCGCCACCGGCGCCATGACCCTCGCCTGCGCCGCCCTCGTCGGCCCCGGCGATCGGGTGCTCGTCGAGCGGCCGACCTACGAGCCGCTCGTCCACATCCCCGCCGCCTTCGGCGCCGTCGTCGACCGCTTCGACCGCCGGCCGGAGGTCGGATGGACGCTGGAGCCCGATGTGGTGGCGCGGGCGATCCGGCCGGGGACCAAGGTCGTGCTGGCGGCCGAGCCGAACAATCCGACCGGCGTGTTGTCTCCGCCCGCGGCGATCCGGGCGACGGCCGAGGCGGTGCGCCGGGCCGGCGCGCGACTCGTGCTGAACGAGGTGTACCACCGCTTCCACGGCACGCCGTCGGCCCGCAGCCTCGACCGCGAGATCGTCGTCGCCGACAGCGTCACGAAGTTCGAGGGGCTCGGGTGGGCCCGCGGCGGTTGGCTCGCCGGACCGCCCGATGTGGTGGAGAAGGCCGCCGACGCGCAGGTGACGCTCTCCGTGCTGGCGCCGGCCAGCGCGGCGTGGGCGGCGGTCGCCCTGCGACGGCCGGATCTGGCGCGGCGCGCCCTGGCCCACGCGGCGCCGGAGAAACGCCGGAGGCTGGCCGCGTGGGTCGCCGCCCACCCGCGGCTCTCGTGGGTCGAACCTGCCGGCGGCCTGTTCGGCCTCGTCCGCATCGCCGACCCGCCCGACCTGCCGGCTCTGGCCGAGCGCCTGCGGGCCGAACACGGTCTGCTCTTCGCGCCCGGCTCGTTCTTCGAGGCGCCCGGGACGATGCGCCTCTCGTGGTCCGTCGAGGACGCCTGTCTGGAACGCGGCCTGGAGATCCTCGCCCGGGCCCTGGGCGTCTGACTTCCGGGCCCCCGCGCGAGGGCGGCGGATCGTGGACGTGAGCGCGGAAGAGTGCGCGCACCGCCGGATCGGCGATCCCGCGCCGGCTCTCCCCGCCCGCCCGGGCTACTCGCAGCCGCCGCGCGCCTCGGCTCCTTGCCGCAGGTGCAGCAGCAGCGTGCGGAACGAATCGAGCCGCGCGTAGTCCGGGTCGTCGTGCACGGCGTGGAGGCCGCCCACCGACTGCGTTCGCTCCACCCCGTCGATGGCGTAGCGCAGCTCCGTACGGAAGCGGGTCGTCCCGACCCCGCCTTCCGTCCGGCCGGGCCGGCGGAGGTTGCTCCGGAAGCCGGGCGCCTGGAGCGCCTCCACGAGTCGGGACAGGTCCGCGTCCTCCAGCACGCACTGCGCGCGCTTCTCCCGCGCGAACTCCGGGTCCGGATGGAACCCCCAATACTCCCAGCTCCAGGACAGCGCCCGACCCCAGAGCGAGTACCGCTCCCGCTCGCCGTTCGAGTCCCGCGAATGCTCCACCCGCTCCCACTCGAGCGTCAGCGAGAGCACCGGCGGAGGGACGGGCCGTGCGCCCGCACCCGCCGGCCTTCCCCGGGTCAACGACAACTCGCCGATCTTGCCCACCGCGGCGCCCTGCCAGACGATCTCGCTCAGCACGAGCTCGACGCGGCGGTCGTTGCCGCAGCGAACCTCGTGGTGATGGAGCAGGTCGCCGAGCGGGTGGTCGCCTCCCTGTTCCGTGCGCGTCGGCTCGCCCAGTCGCTGCTCGGCCACGAACTCGGCGTACGGCAGCACGCGGCCGCGGACGTCCGCCACCGCGTGCAGCTCCCGGATCGGCTCGCCGGTCGCGGCCTGGTTCCTCCACCACGCCACCTGGACGTAGGGCGAGGTCGGTCCGTCGCCGACGTTGAGCGACGTCACCACGTCGTTCCGGATCAGGAACGCACGGCCGGCCGGCAGCGACACCCCGCCGGCCGGCAGCAACGCCCCGCCGGCCTCGATCGCGCCGTCCGGCGCCAGCCACGCCAGCAGATCCCGCTCGGTCGGTTCGTCCTCGCAGAATCGCCGGATGAACTCGGCGAATACCCGACCGGCGGCCTCCGGAGCGGAATCTTCCCCGCTGGCCCCGGACGACTCGACCTCGGCGACGTCGCCATTTGGCGCCATCGCGACGTCGGACCCCGGCGGTGGCGGACGGGTCGGCTCCACGCCGGCCTCCGGTGCGTCCCGCGGGACGTCGTGCCGTTCCGCACGCGGACATCCCGACGACAGCAGCCAACATGCGATCGCGACGAGCGACCTGGTGCGCAAGGTCCACCTCCCCTCTCGCCGCACGCTACCACGAAGCGGGCCCGGACGACCCGCACGCCGCGGGTCGTGCGGGGGGCCTACCAGATCGTCCAGGCCGACGGCTGCCAGACCTACTCGATGGGCGAGCCGTTCTTCGCCAATCCGGCGAAGGCCGGCCGCGCCAACCTCGACCTCGTCGCCACCACCAACTGCTCCGTCACCCCGGACGGCGCCGAGCACGCGATCTGGCTGCTGGCGGCGCTCGTCGGCCGGGACGGCCGCCCGCCCCGGGGCACCAGCTACGACGAACTGCTCGCCGCGTACCGGCCGCTCGAGACGTACATGGGCCTGTACGGCGTGCACGGGATCGATGACAACCCGCGGCGGAATCCGCTGGCGGACCCGACCCTGTTCTGCGCCCCGTGCGCGACCGACGAGGACTGCGGCGAGACGGGGAGCGCCTGCCTGCGCGTCGGCCGCGCCCGCGCGTGCCTGCCCGAGTGCCTGTCGGACGACGGGTGTCCCGCGGGGAACGCGTGCCTGGAGTACGAGAGCCGGGCCGAGTGGGGGAGGCCGCACGGCTACTGCACGCCGTCGGACCGCGCCTGCGAGTGGGCGGCCCCGGACGCGGGCGCGGATGCGGTCGAGGATGCCGCGCCCGAAGCGGGAGCCGATGCGGAGCGCGACGCGCCTCCCGACGCCGCGTCCGACGTCGTTCTCCCGCCGTTCGACGCCGGTGCGGACGTTCCGGCGGAAGAGCCGCGGCCGGGCGGCTGCGGCTGCCGGGCGGCGAGGGCCGGACCGACCGGCCCGGCGTGGTCCCTGCTCTGGCTCGCGGCGCTGCTGCGGTCCTGCGCCGCGCTCACCGCTTCCGGCAGGCGTCGACGAAGGCGGTGAACAGGCGGCGCGTCGTCTCCGCCTCGCGCGTCATCTCCGGATGCCACTGCACCGAGATCAGGAACCGGCGCGACGGGTCCTCGGAGGCCTCGAGCACGCCGTCCGGGGCCCAGGCCACCGACCGCAGTCCGCGGCCCGGCGTCTTGACCGCCTGGTGATGGGCGCTCGCCGTCTCGAAGCGCGTCCCGCCGAGGATCCGTGCCAGCCGGGAATCCGGCTCGACGCGCACCTCGTGCAGCGGCGCGCGCACGGCGTCGGGCTCGCGCCGGTGGCGCACCGCCGTGCCGTAGACGGCGGGGACGTGCTGCACCAGCGTCCCCCCGCGGGCGACGTGGAGCTGCTGGTGCCCGGCGCAGATCGCCAGCACCGGCGTGTCCGGCCGCTCGTCCAGCGCCGCGATCAGCGCCTTGTCGAACGCGACCCGCTCGGGCAGCATCAGGATCTCCGACCCGTCCACGTCCTCCCCGTACTCCGACGGCGGCACGTCCGGCCCGCCGATCAGCACGACGCCGTCCAGCTCGTCGAGGATCGCGCGCAGCGTCTCCGGGCCGACGATCGGGAAGCCCAGCGGCAGCCCGCCCGCGTCCTCGACGCAGTTCGTGTACCGCATCGGGAGGTGATGCGTCGGGTCCGGCGGGTCCGGGTCCCGCTCGCCCGGGCGCGACGCCTTGCGGTGCTGCAGGCCGTGGTTGAGCCCGATCCGCGGGCGCCTCACCATCGCGCCAGCACCTCGTCGAACGAGTGGAGGTCCGTCGGTTCCTGCGTCCAGTAATCGACCAGGCTCGGGTGGTGCGGCGAGCCGATCCAGGCGCGCTGGTGGATGCCGTCGGGGAAGATCACGCGCAACAGCGCGTCGCCGCCGTTGTAGACCCACTCGCGGCCGTCCGCGTACCGGTGGACGATCTTGAGCCCCTGGCGCGTCTTGATGTGATGCTGGTCCTCGGGGCGGTCCCACGAGGCGTCGACGACGAAACGGATCATCTGCCAGAAGTTTCCGCGGGCGGTCCAGCCCTGGCGGACGGCGAGCCCCGAGTCGTTGGGCAGGCCGAAGACGTGGCAGTCGGGTTTCTGGCGGGCGAGCCACTCCAGGTGGCCGGCGCGGGAGTGGTCGTAGTGGAGCTGGACGATCACGTTGCGGACCTGCCCGAGGCACGGGCCGAGGCCGTCGCAGCTGTACTGGGCGAGCTGGTCGGCGCCGGCGGAGAAGCCCGCGGTGAGCAGCCCGCGCTCCTGGCGTTCCCGCAGCACGCGCTGGAACTTGCCCCCCTCCCCGTGCCACCGCGCCCCGAGGTCCCAGTACCGCTGCAGCCCGGTGTCGGTCCGCCCGCCGCCCAGGATCACGACCTGGGAGTGGTAGAGCCAGGTGAAGAACAGGTCGACGTCTTCGCGGGCGAGGTGGTCGTCCCAGAAGAAGACGCGGGGTTCGAGGCCCCAGACGCGGAAGCGGTCGAGGTACCAGGAGAAGGTGCCCCAACTGTACTCCTGGTCGCCGCGCGAGGGCGAGGAGATCGGCAGGTAGAGCAGCGTCTTGTTGGTCCAGCTCTCCAGCGCGCGCTCGACGATCCAGTCGCGGTGAATGTGCTCGCACCGGTCGTGGGAGCTGTAGATCAGTTCGGTGGGTTGCATCGCGGCTCCTTCCACGCCCCGGTCGCGCGCGCCGCCCCGGCGGATCGGTCAGTCCAGCCAGTAGATCGGCGCCATGCCGATGCCGGCGTCGTCGCGCTCCTGGATCCCCAGCTCGCCCTTGACGGCGAGGATCGCGCCCATGTTCGAGTACCACCCGCGTCCCCGCGGGTCGTTCTTGATCTTCCGCTCGGGATCGCGGCTCTGGAAGTGGTTGCGCGTCAGCCCGGCGACCATCCGCGCCCGGTGCGGCTCGAGCGGCACCGCCGGCGTCCCGGCCTGGAGCACGAGGCGCGCCTCGGAGCAGATGCCCGCCTGCACGTCCGGGTCCTGGATGTCCGGCATCACGTTGGGGAGGATCGGCGTGGCCCAGATGATCTCCTGCGCCAGCATCGGCTCCTGCGCCGTCGTCTGCTCGACCTGCTCCAGCGTCGGGCCGACGTAGACCCCCTTCGCGCTCATCCCGTGCAGCGGCTTGATCGCGATCTTCTTCAGCTCCGCCGGGTTCTTCCGCCACCGCTCGACGTGCTGCGGCGTGACGAGCTCGGTGCGGGGCGTCAGCCGGACGCTGCCGAGGAGGCTGAGACCGGTCAGCGAGCTCTTGTCGATCAGGTAGAACCCCATCAGGTGCTTCGACAGGTCGGGCCACACGTGCGGGAGCTGGTACACCTGCCGCAACCGCTCGACGACGTGCTCCTCGCCGGCCGCCTTCCGCGCCCGGATGTACGCCTGGAGGTCGGCGTCCACGATCCGCGAGTTGACCTTCTTGATTTCGCGCTCCACCCCATCGACCTTCCCGTACAGCCGGCCGTTGCGGATTTCGAGGTCGGCGGCGTCGAGGATCGCGGGGCGGCGGGCGCGGTCGCCGCCGCACATCGCGTCGGCGATGAACCACAGGTTCTGCTTCGTCGCCTGCTTCGGCGGCTCGATCTCGAGGATCAGCACGCTCTGGGTCTCGGCCCCGAGCGGCCAGCGGTAGGTGTCGAGCACCTCGCGGTCGAGCGACTCGTCGGTGTGGAGGCGGCCCTGCGCGTCCCGCGCCATCGTGAACGTGCAGCCGCCGGTCAGCCCGGCGAGGCGCGCGCCGCGCACGAACTCCCGCACCCAGCCCCAGTACGTGTCCACGCTCTGCGCCTCGAGCAGCCGCGCGTCCAGGATGTCGCCGCTCGCCTTGAACTCCTCGAACGACATCCCCCGCCACGACTTGCGCCCGAACACCAGCACGTCGAACGCCATGTCCGGCTCGGTCGTCAGGTAGTACCCGTGCAGCCGCTCCGCCATCTCCGCCGACAGCCATCCGGCCGGCATGCGGTCGATCAGCCGTTGCGGGCCGCGCTCGCGCAACTCCTTGCGCATCAGCGCGTAGAGCACCCGCGCCGAGGCGTCCATCAGCTCGATCAGGTAGCGGGGCAGGGCCACCGGCAGGCCGTTCGGCGTGTTGCCCAGCCCGTAGATCGGGATGAACATGTCCTTCTCGCCGAGGTAGCGCAGGTACGTCTCGACCCGCGCCCGGTCCCGCGCGAACCGCTCGTTCGCCTCCAGCGCCTTCCGCGTCTCGCGCTGCCGCACCTCGTCCGGGTACCGCGCCTCCACCCGCGCCAGCTCCTCCAGCGTCTGGTCCAGCGAGGGCAGGGCGACCGTCTTCGCTTCGTGCCCGCTCGTCATGCGCTCCACTCCCTTCCTCACAGCGAGGTCCGGACGAACTCCAGCATCATCCGGTAGTACGGTTCCAGGCTGTCGAGATCGAGCCACTCATCGACCGAGTGGTGCCCCGCGCAGATCGGCTTGGTCAGCACCACGGGAATCCCGTACTTCGTGAAGAACCGGGCGTCCGAGGCGCCCTCGCTGCGGTAGTACGCCAGTTCCTGGCCGTTCCGGTGCTTGCGCGAGGCGGCCTGGATGCGGCGGCAGACCTCGCCGTCGCGGTCGAGGTGGAACAGGTCGCCGGCGACGATCGGGGAGAACTCGCCGCGCCCCCCGATGATCCGCTCGACCTGCGCCGTCGTCGCCGCCAGCGTCGTCGTCTCCACGAACCGCACGTCCAGCAGCGCCTCGCAGGCGTCCGGCACCTGGTTCGCCGCCGCGCCCGCCGTCACCTTGCCGAGATTGAGCGTCGGGCCCCAGGTCTCGGGGCCGGAGACGACCGGGAACTCCTTCCGCAGGTCGGCGTAGACGGCGAGGAACTTGTCGATCGCGTTCTCGCCGAGCCACGGCCGCGAGCCGTGGGCGGCCTTGCCGGCGGTCTTCACGCGGAACTGCAACACCCCCTTCTCGTCCGCCTCGAGCTGGAAGTTGTCGCCGCCGTCCGGGATGAACGCCGCGCCCGGCCGGAGACCTTCGTCGTCGAGGAGGAAACGCGTGCCGCGGTTCCCGCCGATCTCCTCGTCGAAGGTGAAGGCGATCAACACCCCGTCCCGCTCGCCCGGCGACAGGTCGGCCACCGCCTTGAGGAACAGCGGCGCCGCGAACTTCATGTCGCTCGCCCCCCGCGCCTTGAGCCGGTTCCCCTCCACCCGCGGGGCGAACTGCTGCTCCCCCGCCGGCACGACGTCGAGGTGCGCCGCGAGCAGCACGCGCGGCGCCTTCTCCTCCGGCTTCGTCCCCACCAGCAGCGACGGGAACGGATCCGACGGCACCGTCCGCGTCCTCAGCCCGCGCCGGTCCGCCTCGCGCGCCACCAGCTCCCGGCAACGCTCGTGCTCCGCCGCGTGCTCGGGCTCGTGCGTCGTGCGCAACCGCAGCAACTGCTCCAGGAATCGGAACTCCGCCTGGTCCAGGATCATCTCGCCCTTCCTCCCCCGCGTCCCCGCGCGGCCCCGCTTCGGCGCGCGATGATGACACGATTTGCCCGGCCCAGATCAAGCGGCTTCGCGCTCCGGCCGCCTCCGCCGCTCCGGAACCCCGCCGGCGGACGCCGGCGGACCGGCGCGCAGGAGGGATGTGGACGTCCCCCTTGCCGACATCTCGGACCTCGACCATCATCCGGCGGCGGAAGGGACGAGGTGCCGACGTGAAGCACGACCCGATCGCACGAACGCGCGGACCGGCCGCCCGCTGCGCCGTCCGCCTCGCCCTCTGCCTGGCAGTCGGCGCGACCGGCTGCGACGAAGGACACTGGGTGCCGATCCGGGACTTCGGGGACGCGCCGGTCGATGCCGAGTCGGTCGTCGAGGTCGACGCGCCGGACGTCGCGCCGGACGCCCCTCCGGCCGACGTCGACGGGGGGCCCGAGACGGCCCCGGACGCCCCGCCCGAGACCGGGACCGACGACGGAGCGGCGGAGGACGCGCCGCCCCCGCCTCCGGTCAACCGCTTCGGCATCGGTCTCGTCGGCCCCGGCGACGCCTTCGACCTCGACCTCGCCGCCGACCTCGCCGGCCCCGGCGGCTTCGTCAAGCTGATCTTCCCGGGCGTGACCCGCGACACCGCCGGCCCGGACCCGTCGTGGGTCGAGGCGATCCGGCTGGCCTGCCAGCGCGACCTCGTCCCGGTCGTGCGCATCGGTCCGCCCTGGGGCGACAACGACGTGCGGAACGACGCCGACCCCGGCTCGAACGGGCTGCGTTACACCGCATTGGCCGAGGCCTACCGGCGCGTCGTCGCCGGACTGCCGTTGCGGGAGGGCTGGCCGATCTGGATCGAAGTCCACAACGAGCCCGACCTCTGTTACGAGTGGGTCTGCACCCCGGGCACGGTGCCCGGCGACTGGATCGGCTACGAGCAGACGGCGCGCGAGTACGCCGCGCTGCTCCGCGACGTGGCCGACGCGCTGCACGGCCTCGGCGACCCGCGGATCCGCGTGCTGAACGCGGGCCTCGCCCCGGGCGGCGCCCGCCGTTGCCAGTGCGGCGGCGACGGCTACGAGGCCGGGATCACGGCGGTCGATTTCCTGCGCGAGATGCTGTCCGTCGCCGGCGGCGTGCCCGATCTCGCCGCCCGGCTCGACGGCTTCGCCTCGCACAGCTATCCGGCCGAAGGCATGGGCTGGGGCTTCTGGGTGCCGTACGACCGGGCCGGGCCCGGGCTGCGCTTCTTCGAGTCGGAGCTGGCGGCGCTGGGCCGCCGCGACCTCCCCGTGTTCCTCACCGAGACCGGCTGGTGCACCCCCGGCGAACGCTGCCGGGAGAACGGCGGAAGCCGCGACGAGGTCGCCGAGTGGACCGTCCGGGCCTACGAGGAGTTCTGGCTCGGGCACCCGGACATCGCCGCCGTGATGCCGTTCATGCTGCGGGACCCGGGCTGGAACGACTTCGCCTGGGTCGCCGTCGACGGCGCCCACTACCCGGTCTACGACCGCGTGCGCGCCCTGCGCTGCGGCCGCATCCCCGGTCGCTGCCCGTAGCGCCCGCCCGTCCGGAACCGCTATCGGCCGCCGCCGGACGTTCCGTCGGGCCCGCCGGCCTGCGGCGGCAGGAGGTCGCCCAGCGCGGCGAGCGCCAGGGCGACGAGGCCGAGCGGCGCGCTGACCTGGATTCCCTGGACGCGGCCGCGGATCGCCGCGATCGTCTCGCGGGCGATCGCCACCCCCTCGCGCTTCGCCTCCTCCCCGCTGCCGGCCCGCGCCATGCGCTCGAGGATCGCGGGGGGGATGTCGACCCCGGGCACCTCGTTCTGCAGGAACTCGGCGTTGCGCAGGCTGACCAGCGGCCAGACGCCGGCGATCAGCGGCACGCCGCCGCGGAACGCCTCGATCGCGTCGAGGAACCGGAACAGCACTTCGGGGCGGAACACCGGCTGCGTGACGATGAACTCCGCGCCCGCCTCGAGCTTGCGCCGCAGGCGGTCGAGCTCGCGGGCCTGGTCGGGCGCGCCGGGGTCGGCGCCGACGCCGTGGTGCAGCGCCGTCGGCGGGTCGATCGGATGGCCGGCCGCGTCGAGCCCGTGGTTCAGGTTGCGGGCGAGCTGGGTCAGGCCGATCGCATCGATGTCGAACACGCCCGTCGCGTCGGGGTAGTCGCCGAGCTTGGGCGGGTCGCCGGTCACGATCAGCACGTTGCGCAGGCCGGCGGCGAAGCCGCCGAGCAGGTCGGACTGCATGCCGATCAGGTTGCGGTCGCGACAGGCGTAGTGCAGCACCGTCTCGATCCCGACCTCCCGCTCGATTGCCAGCGCGGCGATCATCGAGGACACCCGGGCGCTGGCCCGGGGCCCGTCGGGGACGTTGATCGCGTCCACGCCCGCCTCGCGGCACTGCCGCGCCTTCCGGAGCAGGGCGGAGAGGTCCACCGACTTGGGCGGCAGCAACTCGCAGGTGGTCACCAGCTCGCCCGCCGCCAGCCGGCGCGCGAGCCGGGACTTCCCGGCCCGCGGCGCCGCG
>JAAZOP010000127.1 GCA_012797735.1 Myxococcales bacterium | reverse complement strand
GACGCCGGCCGGCCCCGCCGCCGTCCCCTCGCCCGCCGCCCTGATGCGGCAACTCTCCGCCGCGGGTCGCGTTCCGCCCCCCGCCCCGCGCCTCCCCGTGCCGGACATGTCCGAACCCCAGGCGGTCTCGGAAGCCGACCTGCAGGACCCGCTGGAGGGCGAGGGCTACGAAGGACCCACGCGCGTCGTCTCGATGAGCGACGACCTGATGGCGGCGGCCCAGGGCAAGATCGACCCGAGCGCCCAGCGCGAGGCGCTCTTGCAACGCCTGTTCAACGACTTCCGCTCGACGAAGGTCCAGTGCGGCGAGTCGGTGGATGGCCTCACCTTCGAGAAGTTCAAGGCCTCCGTCGACAAGAGCCGCGCCGCCATCCTGTCCAAGCAGAAGTGCAAGGACGTGCAGTTCTCCGTCTACGTCAAGGCCGGCAAGGCCGCGCTCAAGGCCACGCCGATCGTCTGACCTCGCCCCGCCCCCCGGCGGGCCTCCCGGAAAGGAGTTCCCGATGGCCGACCAGCCTCCGCAGCAGCCGCCCGCGCCGCCCAAGGGCCCCCCGAAACTCCAGATCAAGCTCGACGAGCCGATCGCCCAGGGCGTCTACACCAACATGGTCCTCATCCACTCCAACGACTCCGAGTTCATGCTCGACTTCTGCTTCGTCCAGCCCCACCAGCCGCTCGCCTCGGTCCGCGCCCGCGTCATCACCTCCCCCCGGCACATCAAGCGCTTCCAGCGCATCCTGACGCAGCAACTCGAACGCTGGGAGGAAGTCCACGGCGAGATCGGCCCGCTCACCCCGGGCGAGGCCGAGGGCGCCTACCACTGACGAGCCGGGCGCGCCCGTCCCCGTCGCGCGCGGGCGACCGGGCCGCCGGATCCGCTTCGCCGTTCGAGCGGCGTTCGACGGGATCCGAGTCGCTCGCCCCGGCGCGCGCGGCTCGCGGCGCCTCTACCGAGGGTAGATCCCGAACCAAGTCAGGTAACCGAGCCCCTCGCCGTCGGCGGTCCGGATGCGCCCGCCGTCGGCCGAGACCGTCGCCGTCACCGTCGCCCTCCACTCCCCTTCCGACAGCCCCGCGTGTTGCGGGTGCGCCCCGCCCAGCACGAACACATCGACGACCGCCCCGGCCGGCAGGCCGGTGTCGTTGGGCAGGTCGAGCGCGGCGGGACGGAGGACGGGGTCGGTCATCGTGCCCGGCTCGATGATCTCCGTGTCCACCGCGGTCACCACGTACAGCGCCACCGGCAGGTGGGCCGGGTCGAGGAAGCAGGGCACGTGCTCGGCGAGCGGGAAGCGGGTGAGGGCCAGGCTCTGCGCCGCACCGATCGGCGGGAGCACTTCGACACCGGCCGGCAACACCAGCGCGCCGCCGTCGCCCGCTTCGATCCGCACCGCCGACGGCAACGCCCCGAACGGCAGTTCGACGCCGGCCGGCGCCTCGTACAGCCGGAACTCCGCGCACAACTCCACCGCCTCGTCGCACAACGCCTCGAATCGGCAGAACGGCGTGTGCCGCGGCGGGTCCGACGGGAAGTAGACCGCGATCTCGTCCACCGCGGAGACCGAAGCCGGAATCGCGGCCGCGAACCATCCGTCGGCCCGGCTGCGCGCCGAGTAGCAGTGACCGGCCGCGCACAGCGCCACCATCTGGCCGCCCAGCGGCGCTCCGGCCCCGTCGAGCACGGTGCCCCCCACGCAGTGCAAGGCGAACGGCGGCGCGTGACACGCCGTCGCGCGGCAACTCCCCGACGGCTCGAGACAGACCGCCGGCGCGTCGGCTCCGCCGTCGTCCCCCGGCTCCACCCCGTCCGCCTCCGCCTCCTCGACCGACTCGACCGGAGCGTCCGCCTCCGCGTCGGCATCGGCCCCCGTCGTCCCCTCGTCCGCGACGTCCGGCACATCCCGTCCGTCCCCGTCGTCGCCGCAGGCGCCCAGCGGCGCCAGGAGCACGATTCCGAGCACGAGCCGCCAACCGTGGTTCATGGTCCCTCGACCTCCGCCCGATAGTCTGCGCGACGGCCGTCGCGGAGTCAAAGGCCCCGGCTCCTCGCCGCCCGCCGCTTCTCCGGTGCCCGGCCGACAGGTCCTCGCCGGGCAAGTCGAAGGAGGGCGGGCCGTGGACTTCGGCGTCGTCGCGGGCGTGGACCTCGGCGTCAACGTGGTCGTCGTCGCGGGCGTGGGCGTGAACCTCGGCGCCGGCCTCGCCGCCGGCGCACCCGCGCCCGACCGCGCTTGCGCCGGCCGCCCGATCGTGCTGCAGTTGGATCGGCCGTGCGCGCGGCGGCGGGCCGCGGGAGGGGCGAGTCGATGCAGACCTTGCGATGGTTGCCGTGCCTGGGACTCCTCGCGGCCTGCTCGCCCTCCAACGACGACTCGGCGGTCCCGGACGCGCGCGACGCGCGCGAGGCGACGGCCGACGGGGACGGCGGCGCGTGCGACCCGCTGCTCTGCGCCTCGCGCTGCGTCGCCGCCGGCTGCGCGACCGGCATCTGCCGCGATAACGGCAGCTGCGCCTGTTCCGAGCCCGAGTGCGACCGGGTCGAGTGCGACGAGGCGTGCCGGGCTCTCGGCTTCGACCAGGGAACCTGCCGCTCCACCGGCGCCTGCGCCTGCTCGAACGGCGCCGACGGCGGCGGCGGCGGACAGACCGGCGAACGGTGCGGCGACAGCATCGACAACGACGGCGACGGACTCGTCGATGAAGACTGCGGTTGCGTCCTCGGAACGCATCAACCCTGCTACACGGGCGCGCTGTACACGCGGAACATCGGCGAATGCCGCGACGGCCTCCAGCGCTGCGAATCGCTCGACGGCGTCCCCCACTGGGGCCCGTGCGAGGGCGACCGGCGACCGGGCGGCGAGACCTGCAACGGCCTCGACGACGACTGCGACTTCCTCACCGACGAGGGGTGCGGCGAGTGCGTGCCGAACGAGTTCGGCGCCGAAACCCGCTGCGCCGACTCCCAGGACAACGACTGCGACGGACTGGCCGACTGCTTCGATCCCGACTGCCCCCCGTGTTGCCGCGAGGAAGTCTGCGGCGACGGGATCGACAACAACTGCGACGACCTCGTCGATGAGTACTGCGGCGTCCCCTGCACGCCCAACGAGTACTTCTCGCTCGCCGACTGCCGCGACCACCTCGACAACGACTGCGACGGCCAGACCGATTGCGACGACCTCGACTGCATCATCGCCTGCTGCACCGCCGAACTCTGCACCGACGGCCTCGACAACGACTGCGACGGCGTGATCGATTGCGCCGACCCCGACTGCGGCTCCACCTGCTGCACCGTGACCGAGAACTGCAGCGACGGGGTCGACAACGACTGCGACGGCCAGGCCGACTGCGAGGACCCCCAGTGCTGCGCGTCGGCCCCGTGCAACGTCCTGCCCCCCTGCTGCCCCACCTGCTGCGTCCCCGGCACGGTCCAGCGCTGCTACCTGCCCCGCTACTGTTCCTCCTACGGCTGGCAGACCTGCAAGCCCGACGGCACCTGGGGCGCCTGCGTCGAAGGCGGTCCATAGCCCCGGCCGACCCGACGCCCAAGGCTCCCCCCTTCGTCCGGCCGGCCGATGCCGGCGGCACGGTCGAGCGCGATCGCGAACACGTCCGCAAGCGCGACCAGGGCCACGTCCACGACCAGGACCACGACCGGGGATGTCTCGAGCGGTTCGGCCGGATCCGCCCACCGGGCCTTGGAGGAGCGGGGACGGCGCGGCGCGATCCCCCCTTGCGCGCGGGGCCGGTCCGGGTCAGACTGGGCCGCGGAGGGTGACGCGATGCGCATCGAACCGGGGCGCCTGGTCATGGGAATGGCGGCGGTGACGTTCGCGGGGCTCGGGTTGGGGCTGGCCTGCGCCGGCGAGGACGACGTGTCGCTGGCGCCCTGCACACAGCTCCTGTGCGAAGGCGGCAGCCTGTACTGCTGCGACCCGGCGCTTCCAGGCACCTGGGATCCGGGGGGACGGTACTGCAACTGCCCGCCGCCGATGGACCCCGACGCCGATGCCGACGGCGACGTCGGTCCGGGACCGGACGCCGACGCCGACGTCGCGGGGCCCGACGCCGATGCCGACACCGTCGAGCCGTGCGTCTATCCCCCCGGGCCGTACTCCTTCACGCACACGCGCGTCGCGCCGCCGATGCGCTGGCCCTCGGCGATCGCCGGGCCGGCCGAGACGCTGCCGGCGGACACCGAGGTGCTGCGCTGCGACCCCGCGGTGAAATCGATCTTCATCCAGGTGACGACGACGACCTGTCCGACGTGCGCGGAGCGCATGGGAACGATCGCCGGGCTCGCCTCGACCTGGGCCGCGAACGGCACGAAGTGGATCTTCGTGGTCGGCGATGCCGCCTCCGTCTCGGTGGCGAACAGCTACGTCAACCGCTACGGGATCGATTTCGGCTGGCGCACGAACGACGCCGACAACAGCGCCGGGTCGGGCATGGTGGCCGGCAGCAGCAACTTCGCCGCGGTGCCCTGGACGGGGGTGCTCCGGCCGGCGACGATGGAGCTGGTGTGCGACGAGCCGGACGACACCTACCTCAACATCCAGCAGATCTCGGCCGCCCTGGCCGCGGACCCGATGGCGGACCTGTCGCGCTACTGCACGAACCACTAGCTCCGCCGGACGTCCGGCGGAGCCCGGCGTCGAAAGCCGGCTAGCCTTGCAGGATCACGCGGGCGTCGAGCGCCCGGCAGCCCTCGCCGGCGGGGAAGACGCGCACCGGGTTGATGTCGACCTCGCGGATCTCGGGGAAATCGGCGAGGCATCGGCCGAGGCGCAGCATGACGTCGGTCAGGGCTTCGAGGTCGGCGGGGCGGGCGCCGCGGGCCCCGCGCAGGATCGCCGCGCCCCGCAGCTCGTCGATCGCCCGCAGCGCCTCCGCGCGATCGAACGGGAAGACGCGCAGCGCGGCCTCGCGGAGGATCTCGACGAACACGCCGCCGAGCCCGACGAGCACGACGGGGCCGAACGACGGGTCGCGCCGGCCGCCGACGATCATCTCGCGGCCGCCCGTGACCATCGGCTGCACCAGCACCCCCTCGACCTCCGCCTCCGGAAACGCCCTCGCGATCCGCTCGTGCATCTCCGACCACGCCTGGCGCAGCCCCGCCTCGCTGCGCAGGTTGAGCTGCACGCCGCCGAAGTCCGACTTGTGCGAGATCTGCCGCGACACCACCTTGATCGCGACGGGCCAGCCGAGCGCCCCGGCGGCGGCCGCCGCCTCCTCGACCGTCCGCACGTGCCGCCCGCCGACGACCGGAATGCCGTAGCACTCGAGCAACTCCACCGCCTCGTGCAGGTACGGGTCGCGCCCCTCGGACCGCGCCGCCTCGAGCAGCCGGCGCGCGCGGTCGCCGTCCGCCGCGATCGCGGGAAGCTCCGGCGCCCGCCGCGCCCGCGCCGCCTGCACCAGGTAGTCCTGCGAAGCGCGCAGCGAGCGGACGGCCAGGTCGATGTGCGTCCAGACCGGGTGGTCGAGGGTCCGCTTGAGCCGGAGCGTCTCCTCCTGCGACGTGGCGACGTAGAGCACGACCGGCTTCTCGTGCCGCCGGCCCGCGTCGCCCGCGTACTGCAGCACCTCCCGCGCCGCCGGGCCTTCGACCCCCGGCACGTAGGTCAACAGGAACAGCACGCCGTGGACCTCGGGAAGCTGCAGCGTCTGATCGATGATCCGGCGGTAGACCTCGAGGTCGAACAGGTCGCCGAGGTCGAGGGGATTCGTGAGACGGATCACCGAGGCGCGGAAGTGCCGCTCGATCTCGCGCAGGAACTCGGCCGGGAACGGCGAGAGTTCGAACCCGTACCGCTCGCAGGAGTCGGCGGCCAGCACGGCGTGCCCGCCGGAGCGGGACAGCACGGCGAGGTTCGGGCCGCGCATCGGCGGCATGCGCAGGCCGTGCACGTACGCGGCCAGGTTCGTCGGGTTGCGGACCCGCGCGATGCCCGCCTGCGCGAAACCGGCGTCGACCACCCGGTCGTCGTTGGACAACGACGCGGTGTGGGAGGCGGCGATCGAGCGGCCCAGGGTCCCGACGTTGCCCTTGATCGCCAGGATCGGCTTGGGCGAGCGGCGGGCGACCTCGGTCAACCGGCGGCCGTCCCGCACCCCCTCCAGGTACAGCACGATCATCCGCGTCCCGGGGTCCTCGATCAGGTACTCCAACAGCTCCTCGACGCCGACATCGAGCATGTTGCCCAGCGAGACGAACTTGTTCAGGCCCAGGTTCTCCTCGGCCAGCATCGTGATCAGGCTCAGGCCCACCCCGCCGGACTGCGACAGGATCGAGACGTCGCCCCTCTGCCAGCGCTCCTCGATCGGCATGAACGGGGCCGCCAGGCCGTTCTCCGCGTTGATCACCCCCAGCCCGTTCGGACCGATCATCCGCATCCCGTGCCGCCGCAGCGCGGCCACCACCTGGTCTTCCAGCGCCCGGCCCTCCGGCCCGTGCTCGCGGAACCCCCCGGTCTCGACGACCACCCGCCGGATCCCCTTCTCGCCGCACTCGTCGAGGATCCCCGGCACGAACCGCGCCGGCGCCAAAACCACCGCCAGATCGACCTTGTCCGGGATGTCGGCCACCGAACGATAGATCCGCCGGCCGGCCCAGACCCCGCCCGACGGGCCCACCTCGTAGAGGATCCCCTGGAACCCGAACCGCGTCATGTTGCCCACGATCCCCTGTCCGAGGTTCCCGGGTCGCGGCGAGACGCCGATCACGGCCACCGACTGCGGGTAGAAGAACTCGCGCATGCCGCCCGCCTAGCGCGAACCCCCGCGGGCGGTCAAGCGCTCCGACCCGGCGCCGCACGCCGCCGTTGTCAACGGCCGGCTCCGGGGACTAGCATCGGGACGTCGCCCGGCCCGCGGGGCCGCTCGCGATCCGGAGGCTCGGTGACGCTCGATCTGCACGATCCACTGCTGGGAACGACCATCGCCGGTCGCTACCGCATCCTCTCCCGCATCGCCGCCGGAGGGATGGGGGTCGTCTACCGGGCCGAACAGGTCTTTCTCAAGCACCAGGTGGTGATCAAGCGGCTGAACCCCGAGCTGACGGGGCACGGGACGGCGGTCGAACGCTTCACCCGGGAGGCCCAGGCCGCGGTCCGGATCGACCACCCGAACGTCTGTCGCGTCCTGGACTGCGGCGTCAGCGAGGACGGGGCGGTCTACATCGCGATGGAGCTGCTCGAAGGACAGCTTCTCACCGACCGCATCGCCGAGATGGGGATCCTGCCGCTGTCCGAGATCGTCGATATCGGCACGCAGCTCTGCGACGCCCTCGAACGGGCGCACGCACTGGGCATCATCCACCGCGACCTCAAGCCCGACAACGTCATGCTCGTCGCCCGCCCCGACGGCAAGGGCGACCTGGCGAAGATCATGGACTTCGGCGTCGCCAAGCTGCAGCACGACGCCGACGGCAAGGCGCTGACCCAGGCCGGCATGGTGTTCGGCACCCCGAAGTACATGGCCGCCGAACAGGCCGCCGGCGAACCGCTCGACGCCCGTGCCGACCTCTACTCCCTCGGCGTCATGCTGTTCGAGATGGCCACCGGCCACGTCCCGTTCGATGCCCCCACGATCGGCGGCCTGCTCAGCAAGCACCTCACCGAACCGGCCCCGGCGCTCGAGCAGGTGGCCCCCCACCTGCTCTACCCGCTGCCGTTCCGCGAGCTCGTGGCGCGCTGCCTGGTGAAGGACCCCGCGCAGCGCATCCAGACGGCGGCCGAGGTGGGCGCGGCGCTGCGCGCCTGCAGCGGCCTCCGCGCCAGCCTCGTCGGACCGCCCCCCCCGCGCCGCCCCCGCGCCGGACCATCGGCCCCCACCGTCCCCGCCGCGACCGGCCCGGAGAGCCCGCCGCGCACCGACGAGATGCTCACCACCGGCTTCGAACCGCTGCGACCGGCGGACGTCACGCGCCCGGTGCCCCGCCGGCGCCCGTTCCCGGTGGCCGCCGCCGCCGCCGTCGCCGGCCTGCTCGCGGTCGCCGCCGTCGTCGCCGTCCTCCTCTCGACCGGGGGAGAGACGACCGCGCGGGATGCCGCGACCTCCTCCGCCGCCGCACCGGCGGACTCCTCCTCCTCCTCCGCAACGGACGCCGGCGAGGCGGCCACCGCCGGCGCGGAGCCCGTCGAGACCGCGGCCGCCGCCCCGGTCGACGGCGCGCCTCCCG
>JAAZOP010000126.1 GCA_012797735.1 Myxococcales bacterium | reverse complement strand
GGGGGGCGGCGCCGGGGGCGGCGGCCGGCGGCCGGGAGATGGCCCCGGCGGCCGGCATGCCGACCAGCGTCCGCTTGGCTTGCGGGCGCGTCGGGCCCACGGCAGGACGGGTCGGCGGTGCCGCCGGCATCGGCGCCGGAGGGGCGCGTGAAGTGTCGTCGGCGGCGGTGGACTCCTCCTCCCGGCGCATCGCCGCCATGCGCGCCAGCAGGTCGTCGGAGAAGCCCGGCACCGTCGGCCCCTCGTCCGGCGGCGTCTCGAACTTCACCTTCGCGAATTCCTCGTTCTTGCGCCGTTCCTCCTCGATGTCCCGTGCGAACGTCCGGCGCATGAACTGTGACAGCGAGGTGGCGTTGAACAGCGGCGGCTTGGAGATGATGAAGCGCTGCAGCGCTTCCATCATGTCGCCGGTGCGCTCGTAGCGCCGGCCGGGCGACTTCTCCAGCGCCTTCATGATGATCGCGTCGAGTTCCGGGGTGCAGTCGGGGTTGATCGAGGACGGCGCGGGGGGGACGAGCTTGCGGATGTTCTCGAGCGTGTTGAACTCGGTGTTGCCGGTGAAGGGATGCCGGTTCGTCGCCAGTTCGTAGAGGCACACGCCGACGGAGAAGACGTCGGAACGATGATCGACCGACTCTCCCGAAACCTGCTCGGGAGACATGTAGTCGAACTTCCCCTGGAGCTGCTGGGAGCGGGTGTCCGGGCGCTGTTCCTCCTTCGGGGCCTTGGCGCGAGCGATGCCGAAGTCGATCAGCTTCACCGTGCCTTCGTGGCCGACGAGGATGTTGTGGGGGGACACGTCACGGTGGACGATGCGCAACGGCTGGCCGCCCATCCCCACCTTGTGATACACGTAGTCGAGTCCTTCGCAGACGCGGGACACGATGAAGGCCGCCATGGTCAGCGGCATGGTCCGGCCGTGCTTGCGGAAGAGCTGCAGGATCGTCTGCAGGCTCTTGCCGGAGATGTACTCCATCGTGATGTAGTACGCGCCGTCGATCTGCCCCAGGTCGAAGATCTGGCAGATGCTGGAATGCGACAAGGCCGAGAGGATCTTCGCCTCGTTGATGAACATCTCGATGAAGGCCTTGTCCGACGCGACGTGGGGCAGGATCCGCTTGATCGCCAGGATCTTCTCGAACCCCTCGACCCCGAAGGCCTTCGCCTTGAACACCTCGGCCATCCCGCCGGTGGCGATCCGCTCGAGCAGGATGTGCTTGCCGAAGCGTTGGTAGTCCATCGAACTCTCGTCCCGCCGTCGCCGGGCTTCCCGAACGAAGCGGAGGCCCGATTATAGGCCAATCGCGTTGCGTTTCGCAAACATCGGCGCTAGGATGCCGCAGATGGAAAGTCGGGATCTCGACTTCTTTCGGAAACTGCCCAAGACCGACCTCCACGTCCATCTCGACGGGTCGCTGCGGCTGTCCACGATCCTGGAACTCGCCGCACGACAGGGGGTCCGGCTCCCGGCGGACACTCCCGAGGGGCTGCGGGAGGCGATGCACATCGGTCAGGTCTGCGACTCGCTCGTCTCCTACCTGAGCGCCTTCGAGGTCACGCTGGCGGTGCTGCAGACCGAGGAGGCGCTGTACCGGGCCGCCTACGAGCTGGCGCAGGACGCCGCGGAGGAGAACGTCCGGTACATGGAGGTCCGCTACTCGCCGATCCTGCACACCCGCCGGGGGCTGCGGCTGACGGCGGTGATCGAGGCGGTGACGCAGGCGCTGCGGCAGGCCCAGAAGGACTTCGGCATCGATTCCGGCGTGATCATCTGCGGCATCCGCTCGATCTCCCCCGCCAGCTCGCTCGAAATGGCCCAGCTCGCCGTCGCCTACAAGAACCACGGCGTCGTCGGCTTCGACCTGGCCGGGGCCGAGTTCAACTACCCCGCCAAGGCGCACAAGGACGCGTTCCAGCTGATCCTCAAGAACAACATCAACTGCACCGCCCACGCCGGCGAGGCCTACGGTCCGGAGAGCGTGGCGCAGGCGATCCACTACCTCGGCGCCCACCGCATCGGCCACGGCGTCCGCCTGCGCGAGGACGGCGACCTGCTCAACTACGTCAACGACCACCGCATCCCCCTCGAGATCTGCCCCTCGTCCAACGTCCAGACCGGCGCCGTGCCCTCGATCGACCAGCACCCGATCCGGTTCCTCTACAACTTCGGCGTGCGCGTCACGGTCAACACCGACAACCGCCTGATCACCGACACCTCCGTTTCCCAGGAACTCTGGCTGCTCCACAAACAGCTCGGCTTCGACCTCGACGAGATCCGTCAGATCGTGATCTGGGGGTTCAAGAGCGCCTTCCTGCCGTTCCACGTCAAGCAACGCACCCTGCGGGCGATCGGCCAGGAGCTGGACCGCCTGATCCACGGCCGGGCGCCCGACGACCGACCGCCGCTCGAGGAGAACGGCGACGACCCGCGCGGGCCGTCCCACGCCCCGGCGACCTCGTAGCGGCCGGCCCCGATCGAACACGCGGGGGAGACGATGCGCACCCGCTCCACAACGCCCGCTCGCCCGCTCCGCCGCCGCCCGCCCATGGCGCTCGCGCTGCTCGTGCTGCTCGGCACCTGCCGTCCGCCCGACCTCACCGCCTCCGGCGGCTGCATCCCGTGGACCGAGAGTTCGCTCTCGCGGCGGGTCGCGGCGGCGGACGCCGGGGCGCCCGACGTCCCGGCCGCGGAACGGGACGCGGAGTCCGAGGCGGCGGACGCGGGCCCGTTGCGCGTCGCCGACCTGCCGCCGCTGCGCGTGCATCTGGCCCTGCGTCCCGGCGCCGTCGGCGTCGAGGCGGACCCGGTGCCGCGCGACGACGTGTTCTTCTCGCAGCTCGCCGCCGCGCTGTCCGCGCGGCCGCTGTTCGAGGCCGATCCCGACCTCGAGCGGCTCGCCGAGACGGCGGCCCGCGCCGCCGCCCGCCGCGGGGACCGGAACGACGCGACCACGGGCCGCGCGACGGGGCTCGAACCGTTCCTCGTGGCGACCGTCGGCCTGCTGCGCCCCGCCGCCGACGCCGCGGTCGCCGAGCCGACCTACGTCGTCGGCCTGACGCTCGCCGTCCGCCGCACGCTCGAACAGCGCGCCCTCGACGTCCCGCCCGCCGTGCATTGGCAGCTCGACCTGCCCGCCCGCGCCGTCCGCTCCGCGCGCCTCGTCGGCACGGTGGCGCAGGCGATCGAGGCCCGGGCGCAGGTCGAGATCGACCGCGAGGTCGGCGCGGCGCGCGAACAGCTGGCGGACCCGCTGCTGGCGGAACGCCGCGCGGAGGCGGAAGAACAGTTCTTCGCCCTCGGCCGCCTGTTCTACCCCGACCTCGTGGATGCCCTCGACGCCGATCGACCCGAACAACGGGCGGCGGCCGGCCGGGTGCTGGCCCGCGCCGCCGACCCGGACCTCCTGGACGCCTACGACTGGATGCTCGGCGCCGGCGATGCCGAGGTGCGCCGCGCCGGCCTGGAGGGACTGTGGCGGCTGGCTGCCGGCCGCGCCCCGCGCCTCGGCGAGACCGACCGGGGCATTCCGGAGCCGGAAGAGGCGTGGGTCGTCGCCTCCGGCGAGACGGCGTGCCGGTTCGAGGACGAAGGCGGCACGGAGCCGCCTCCGGTAGCGGCCCGGCGCGCGGCGCTGGAAGACCGGACCGAGGCGTTGCGGCGCTGCCTGACCGATCCGGATCCGGGTGTGGCCCGGGCGGCGCTGGTGCTGCTGGCGGAGCTCGGCGACGCCGAGACGGCACGCGACGTGCGGGCCGCCCTGCGCCGCCTCGACGATCCGGTCGACGAGAGCCTGCTCTGGCTCGCCCTCGGTCGTCTCGGGGACCGCAGCGCCCTGCCGCGGCTGCGCGGGCTGGCGGCCGGCGACGAGCCGCTGGCGACCGTCGCCGTCCTGACGGCGGCGCGCCTGGGCGACCGCAGCCTGGACGCGCGCCTGCGGACCCTGCTGGCCCGCGACGACCCGCGGGTCCGCTGCGCGGCGGCCGAGGCGCTGGTCGGGACGCGCGACGCGTCCGTCGCCGCCGACCTCGTGCCGCTGCTCGACAACGACCAGCCGGCCCCGGTGATCCGCGCCGCGCGCGCGTCGCTCGTGGCGCTGGGCGAGGCGGCGATCCCGGCCCTCGCCGAGGCGCTGGACAAGGCGGAACCGAGCGTCGCCTGGGCCGCGGCCGAGACCCTCGGCGCGATCGGCTCCCCCGCCGCCGTCGCGCCGCTCACCGCCAGGCTGGTCGGGCTGGACGCCGTGCTGCGCGACTACATCGTCGAGGCGCTGGGACGCATCGGCGAGGTCCGCGCGATCCCGGCGCTCGTCGCCGCCTTCGGCGGCGCGCCCGCCTACCGCAACGAGGCGCCGATCCTGCGCGCGATCCTCTCCTTCGGCCGCCGCGCCGTCCACGCCCTGCTCGACGGCCTCGCCGCCGGCGACCCCGCCGTCCGCGCCGGAGCGCTCGAGGCGCTGGTCCGCCTGGGAGACACCGATCACGCGGAGCCGGTGCTCGCCCGGCTCGGCGACGACGACCCGGAGGTGCGCCGCCGCGCCGCCCGGTACTTCGCCGCGGCGAAGGACGAGCGGGCCGTCGAACCGCTCGCCGCGCTGCTCGACGACCCGGACGAGAAGGTGGCGGCGGCCGCGGCGGAGGCCCTCGGCACCCAGGAGGGACCGCGCCCCCGCGACGCCCTGGCGGCAGCGGTCGGCGACCCCCGCGGCACCGTCGCCGCCGCGGCCGCCCGCAGCCTCGCACGACTCGGCGACGCCGCCTCGGTCCGCCCCATCCTCGAGGCCGGCGCGCGTCTGTCCGCCTACGACCGGAGCCGCATCGTCGAGGCGCTGGTCGCCTTCGGCCGCGACGCCCGCCCGCCGCTCCTCGAGGCTCTCGCCTCCGACCGCCTGCGCCCCGTCGCCCTCGAGGCGCTGGACGGGCTCGACGCGCCGGTCCCCGCCGAGGCGCTGGGTCGCATCCGCAACGACGCCCGTCCGTCGGTCCGCGAGATCGTCGCCCGACTGCTCGGCCGCACCCAGGACCCGGCGGCGATGGAGCCGCTGCGCGAACTGCTCCGGGACGGCTCGCCCGCGGTCCGCGAAGCGGCGGTCGATGCCGTCACGCAGCTCGGCGGTCCCGAAGCCGCCGGCCTGCTCCGCCGCGCGCTCGACGACGAACAGGACGAGTGGGTCGCGCGCGCGATCCGCCGCGCCCTGCTGCACCTCGGTTCCGTCCCCTAGCGACCCGGCTCCCCCCAGGACGCTCCCGCCCGCCGCGCCGACCCGCCCTCCCCCGCGCCGGGCCCTTCCCGCCCGCCGCCACCCCGCCGCCACCCCGCCACTCGTCCTGCGCGATTCCGCGACGTTGGCGCTGGCACGGCGCCTGCCACACCCGGAGCGTGTCGCTCCTTCTGCCGCTCGCCGCCGCCGCCCTCCTCTGCCGCTGGCTGGTGCCCGCCGGAACCCCGCCGGAACTGCTCCTCTCCGCCGCGCTCGCGATGCTCGCGGCGGCCCGACTCGTCCTCCATCGCCCCCTGCGGCTCGCGCTGCTGCTCGCGGCGGCGGTCGGCGCGGCGGCCGCCGCGGCCCCGCTCCTTGCGCCGCCCCGGGTGGAGCCGCTGGCGGGATCCAACGGCGCGCCGTCGATCGGCCGCGTCCGCTGGATCACCTCGACGCCGGAATGCCGGCTCCTGGGGCTGGAGCCGCCCGGCGACGAGGCCCCGTCGTGGGCCACGCCGTTGCCCGCGCCGGTGCGGCTGCTGGCGCCGTCCGCCGGCGACGAGCGGCCCGGCGATCTGCTGCT
>JAAZOP010000125.1 GCA_012797735.1 Myxococcales bacterium | reverse complement strand
GCGCCGCACCAGGCCGATGGGTGTCTTCTCCGACCAAACCAGCATGGACCGCATCCTCTTCGCGATCTTCACCCACGAGAACAGCTCGCAAGGAGTAACTACCCCCTTTCTGCTCCTGACACAAAACTCTTGACGCTACCTCGTCGTGCGGGTCGCGCCGGGCGCGGCGGCGTCGGGTCAGTCGTCGTCGATGGCCGCCAGCCGCGCCGCGACCTCGGCCCGCCGCGCCGGTTCGGCCAGCGCCGCGAGAGTTCCGGCGCCTTCCTGCCACCCCTCCAGCGCATTGAAGTGGCGGTCGACGGGGTCGCCGGCGAACGAGGGCACCAGGAACAGGTGCACGTGGGGGATGCGGCGGCCCCGCGCGTAGGTCGCGACGAAGTCCGGCCGGTAGGCGCGCTTGATCCGCCGGGCCACGCGCCGCGCGAGCCCGAACAGGTCGGTGGTTTCCTCGGCCGTCAGGTCGTGCCACCAGGCCTCGTGGCGGCGGGAAATGACCAGGCAGTGACCCGCCGCCAGCGGCTGCAGGTCCAGCAGTGCCAGCGACAGGCGGGTCTCGGCCACCACCAGCGCCGGCGCCTCGCCCCGCACGATCCGGCAGAACACGCAGTCGGTCGAATCGGCCACGTTGCACCTCCGCCCCATCCTATCCCGGCGCCGGGCAGCGAGACAGTGTCGAGAAGCGCGGGCCGTCCGGGGACGGCGCGGGAACCGCGGACGCCCGCCGGGCGGCGGCGGGCGCCGTTGGTCTCTCACTCCCCAGGGTTTGCGGAACCGGCCGGTGCGGCCCGGCCGTCGGCTACTGGCGGTGCTTCAGGAGGTCGTCGACGACGGTCGGATCGGCCAGCGTGGTGGTGTCGCCGAGCTCCTTGATCTCGCCTTCGGCGATCTTGCGCAGGATGCGGCGCATGATCTTGCCCGAGCGGGTCTTGGGCAGGCCGGGGGCGTACTGGATCTTGTCGGGCTTGGCGATCGGGCCGATCTCCTTGGCCACGTGGTTCATCAGCTCCTTGCGCAGCTCGTCGGTGCCCTCGAAGCCGCTCTTGAGCGTGACGTAGGCGTAGAGGCCCTGGCCCTTGATTTCGTGGGGGAACCCGACGACGGCCGCCTCGGCGACCGCCTTGTGGGACACGAGCGCGCTCTCGACCTCGGCCGTGCCGATGCGGTGACCGGAGACGTTCACGACGTCATCGACGCGCCCCATCAGCCAGTAGTAGCCGTCCTCGTCCTTCCGCGCGCCGTCCCCGGTGAAGTACATGCCGGGATACTGCACGAAGTAGGTGTTCTTGAACCGCTCGGGATCGCCGTACACGCCGCGCATCAGGCCGGGCCACGAGCGCTTGATCACCAGGTAGCCGCCCTCGTTGACGCCGCAGGGGGTGCCGTCCTGGCGGATCACCTCCGGCACGACGCCGGGGAACGGCAGCGTCGCCGAGCCGGGCTTGGTGCCCCAGGCGCCCGGGAGCGGCGTGATCAGGATCCCGCCCGTCTCGGTCTGCCACCAGGTGTCGACGATCGGGCAGCGCTCCTTGCCGATCACCCGGTGGTACCACATCCACGCCTCGGGGTTGATCGGCTCGCCGACCGTGCCGAGCAGCCGCAGCGAGCTCAGGTCGCGCTTGTTCGGCCAGTCCTCGCCGTCGCGCATGATCGCGCGGATCGCCGTCGGCGCGGTGTAGAACGTGTTGACCTTGAACTTCTCCACGATCTGCCAGAACCGATCCGGCTTCGGGTAGTTCGGCACCCCCTCGAACATCACCGACGTCGCCGCGTTGGAGAGCGGGCCGTAGACGATGTAGGAGTGTCCGGTGACCCAGCCGATGTCGGCCGTGCACCAGAAGATGTCCTCGGGGTGGTAGTCGAAGATCCACTTGAAGGTGATGTAGACGTAGGTCAGGTAGCCGCCGGTGGTGTGCAGCACCCCCTTCGGCTTGCCGGTGGAGCCCGACGTGTAGAGGATGAACAGCGGGTCCTCCGCGTCCATCTCCTCCGCCTTGCAGTCCGCCGTGATGTCCTTCGCCTTCATCTCGTCGTCCCACCAGGTGTCGCGGCCGGCCTTCATCGGCACCTCGTCGGGACGGCGCCGGACCACGATCACATGCTGGACGTCCGGGCACGCCTCGATCGCCTTGTCGGTGTTGACCTTGAGCGGGACGGTCTTGCCGGAACGGAGACCGACGTTCGAGGTGACCACGATCTTGGCCTTGCAGTCGAGGATCCGGTCGCGCAGCGAGTCGGAGGAGAACCCGCCGAAAACGATGCTGTGGATCGCCCCGATGCGCGCGCACGCCAGCATCGCGATCGGCAGCTCGGGGATCATCGGCAGGTAGAGCGTGACGCGGTCGCCCTTCTTCACGCCCTTCTTCTTCAGCACGTTCGCGAAGCGGCAGACCTCCGCGTGCAACTCCTTGTACGTGAACTTGCGGACGTCCTCCTCGGGCTCGCCCTGCCAGATCAGGGCGACCTTGTTCTCGTTCGGCGTCCCCAGGTGCCGGTCGAGGCAGTTGTAGGAGACATTGAGCTTGCCGCCGAGGAACCAGGCGATCTTCGCTTCCTTGAAGTTCTCCTCGTTGACCTTGGTCCACTTCTTGAACCAGTGGAGTTCCGACGCGATCTCGGCCCAGAACGCCTCCGGGTCGTTGACGGACTTGTTGTAGATCTTCTCGTAGTCGGCGCGGCTCTTGATGTACGCCCGCGCCGTGAACTCCTTCGGCGGCGGGAACAGCCGCTTCTCGTCCATCATCGAGGTGATCGTCTTCTGGTCAGCCATCGTCTCCTCCTGGCAAGCCTGTCAGCCCCCCTGAGCCAACGCCACAACGGACGCCCCCGTAACTCGAAGCCGCCCTTCCTGTCAAGACCGGTTGAACGGTGCTTCAGCATCCTCTTGCGCCCGGCGCCGCCCTCGGGTACCTCCTGCGCTGACGACCGGCGGAACCGGTCGCCGCGTTGTTGGAGGCCGCTCGCGTGCTCGCCGCTTCGCTCCACTACTTCCGCATGGCCCCCCGCGACCTCGCCCCGGCGCTCGAGGCCCTGCGCCGGCTGGGGATCGATTCGATCGAGACACCCGTGCCATGGAGCTATCACGAGCGGGACGGTGGTTTCGTTTTCGACAGTGATTCCGCCCCGCTGGTCGCGCTGCTGGAGACCACCGCCCGCCTGGGTCTCGGCGTCCACCTGCGCCTCGGGCCCGTCGTCGGCTCCGACCTCACCGACCTCGGGCTTCCTCCCGCCGTCGCCGCGGATCGCGAGACCGCGGCCCGCCATCCCGACGGCTCCCCGCAGGTCGTGCCCGTGCCGCCGCGCTGGCTGCTGCTCCCGTCCTGCGCCTCGCGCGCCTACCGGGAGCGCGCCGGCGCCTGGATCGCCGCCGCGTCGTCCGCCGCCGCGCCGTTCGCCGGCCCGGCCGGTCCGTTGCGCTCGCTGATCCTCGGCGATGCCTGGCCGTTCCTCGGCCGCAATCCCCTGGCCGCGCCCGACCATCACCCGGACGCGTTGGCCGCCTGGGAAGCGTTCCGGGCGGCCGCGGACCCCGATGCGCGCGCGCGCGTTCTGCCGCCGGTGCCGCCCGGTGCGGAAACCCCCGCGGCGGCGCGTCTGGGTCTGGCCCGCTTTGCGGAGCACACGTACGTCGAGATGTTGCGGGACCTCCTGCACGCCGCCGCGCGCGCGGCCGGCGACCGCGTGCCGCTCGCGGTCACCGCGCCGCCGGCCGGGTTGTTCCAGCCCGTGGGCGTCGGCGCGCTGGCCGGCCTCGCCGAGCGCGTCGGCCTCGATGCCTATGGTTGGCGGGAACGCCCGGCGGCCCTCGATCGGGACGCGCGGCTCGTCGCCGGCACGGCCCGCGAGCCGTTCGTCTCGTTCGTCCCCGCCGGCACCCCGCCCTACCTTCCCCTGCTCGATGAGCGGGATCAGCTCCACGCGTTGCGGAGCTGCTTGGCGGCCGGCCTGCGTGGCATCGTGTTGTCGATGGGTGTCGGCCGCGACCGCTGGTGCGGCGGGTTGCTGGACGAGGCGTTGCGCGAGGCGGAGGGGACGCATCTCTACCGGCGACTGCTCCACGGCCTCGCCCGCAGCGGATGGTTCGCGGGGCGCCGTCGCCCGGTCGCCGCCCTGGTCGTTCCCCGCGGCTACGTGCGGGGCGCCCTGGCCGCCGTCGCCGATCTCGCCGGCCCGGTCGCGCCCGGACTGGCCGCCGCCGCCGGTTTCGACCCGCCCGGAGCGCTCGACGCGTCCGACGACGGTCCGGCCGGTGGAAGCTGGTGGCGGTGGTTCGTCGGCGCGGAGAGCGCCCTGCAGGATCTCGGCGCGCCGTACGTGCTCGTCGACGACGAGGGCCCCGGCGTCCCCGACGTCCCCCTCCTGCTCGCCCCGACCCTCGCCGACTGTCCGGCGTCGCTCGCCGATCTGCTGCGTCGCCGCGCGGCACGTGGAGCGCCGACGCTGTGCGGCCCCGTGCGCCCCGTGCGGGACCTCGAAACCGGTCGGCCCCTCGAGTCGCCGGTCGACCTGCCGGCCGCAACCGTTCCGCCCGACGCCGCGTCGCTCGCCGCCGCCCTCGGGATTCCATTCCGCCGCGGGCCGCACGACCGGCTCGAGCGGGCCCTGTTTCGCGACGCCGCGGGCGAGCTCGTCGGTCTGGCCCTCGTGCATCGTGGAACGCGGGAGTTGCCGATCGGTCTGGCGATCGAGGGGTTGGCGGCGGGACCCGGCCCCGGCGGCGCCGACCCGCCCGCCGCCGGTTGGCGCGATGTCGACGAGCCCGGCCTGCAGCGCGCCGGCGGCAGCATCGCCCCCGGCGAAGTGCGCCTGCTCGCGCCGGTCCGCAAGGAGGCGCCGTGATCGCGCCGGATCTGCGCTTCGCGCGGGTGCGCCCGGCCGAGTTGTCGGCGCTGGTGCGCTTCGTCGCGGAGCCGCCCGGGGAGTCCCGCATCGGCGACGTGCGCCACGGCCTGGTCCTCCTGACCCGCGCGGGCCGGCCGGCGGCGCTGGCCGACGTGCGCCAGGGGTTCGTTCCGCTGCCGGCCTGGCTGACCCGGGAGGCCGTTGTCGACCGGGAGGTCCTGCGGCGCCTGCGCCGCGAGCACCGCGCGACCTGGGCCGTCGCCGCGGGCGCCGCCGCCCTGCGGCGGCTGGACGCCGCCCTGTCCCGCGCCTTCG
>JAAZOP010000124.1 GCA_012797735.1 Myxococcales bacterium | reverse complement strand
TGCGGTCCTGGCGGCCGGCGGGGCCCTGGGCCTCGCACTGTCGCACGCCTGCGCGGCCCAGGACACCGGCTGCGGCAACGGCGTGGTCGAGGCGGGCGAGGAGTGCGACGACGGCAACCGCAACGACTTCGACGGCTGCTCGGGACGCTGCTTCGTCGAGATCGCCCGCTGCGGCGACGGCGTCCGCATGGGCAGCGAGGAATGCGACGACGGCAACCGCACGCCCGGCGACGGCTGCGACCAGAACTGCCGCCGCGAGACGGGAGCCGACGCCGACGCCGACGCCGACGTCGAGATCGGCGACGGGCGCGACGGCGACGCGGACCTGGGCGAGGTCGAGGCGCTGGACGGGGACGCCGACACGCAGGACGCCGACATCGCCGAGGCGCGCGACGGCTGGGAATGCCACGACCCGGTGTGCGACTTCGTCCCGCAGTGCGGTTGCACCTCGGGACAGAAGTGCTCGCTGGTCGGCGCCGAACGCAACTGCGTGACCTCGGGGTTCCTCTCGGAGGGTCGCGCCTGCTCCGGCGACTCCGAGTGCGCGGTCGGTCTGTTCTGCGCGCCGGCCGTCGGCAGCGACGTCCCGCTGTGCCACCGCTTCTGCGAGGTGGCCTCGGACTGCCTCGGTCCCGGCTCGCGATGCATCGTGCCGATTTCCGCCGGCAGCACGGTCCTGGCCGTCCTCTGCTCCATCAGCTGCGAGTTGGACAGCGGGTCGGGGTGCCCCGCCGGCACCCGCTGCAAGCTGTTCCAGGACGGCGACGGCACCTACCTGACCGACTGCACCGGCGACGTCGGCACCGGTCGCGTCGGCCACTCCTGCGACGAGGACGGCGACTGCGCCTCCGGCTTCTTCTGCGCCGCCCCGGGTTTTCCGAGCTGCGTGCAGTACTGCCCCTACCCGGGCGGGTACTGCGAAGGCGGCTTCGTCTGCCGGCCGTTCGACCCGCCGGTGTCGGTGGGCTCGAGCCAGTACGGCTACTGCGGGTAGCACCCGGGACGGGCCAGCCACCGTGACGGCGCCCCGGCTCGCGACGATCATCGATGCCGAGTTCGGCCTGGACGGCGGCGCGATGATGGGCGTCGTGCCGCGACCCCTGTGGGAGCCGCTCCACCCGCCCGACGAGCGCCACCGCATCCGGCTCGTGTCGCGCTGCGCGGTGTTCGCCGACCCCGCCGCCGGCCGCCTGTGGCTGTTCGACGTCGGCCTCGGCCGCGACTGGAATGCGAAGGCGCACGCGATCTACGGCTTCCGCTTCCGCGGCCCGGACCTCCGCGCCCTGCTCGCCGGCGCCGGCTTCGACCCCGACGCGGTGACCGACGTGGTGCTCTCGCACCTGCACTTCGACCACGCGGGCGGCCTCGTCGCGCGGGGCGAGGACGGTGCGGCGCATCTCGCCTTCCCCGCCGCCCGCCACCACGTCCAGGCGGCCCACTGGGCCTGGGCCCGCTCGCCCACCGTCAAGGACGCCGGCTCCTTCCGCCCGGAACACCTCGCGACCCTCGAGGCCTCCGGTCGCCTGGAACTGCTCGCCGGCCCCCGCACCCTCGACGCGCGCGTCGCGGTGCGCGTCGTTTCCGGCCACACGCCGGGCATGCAGCTCGCGCAGGTCCGGACGGACGACGGCGACGCGCTGTTCCTGGCCGACCTGGTCCCGGTCTGGTCCCACCTGCGCCTGCCGTGGGTGATGGCCTACGACAACGAGCCGCTGCGGACGATCGAGGACAAGCGGGCGGTGCTGCGCGAGGCGGCGGAGCGGGGCACGACGCTGCTCAGCGAACACGACCCTTCGGCGCCGCGCGCCCGCGTCCGCGCCGCCGGTGACGACGCGTTCCAGGCCGAGCCGTTCGCGACGCCGGACGACCGGTAGGCCGCCGCGGGCGCGTTGCGGCTCGACCTCCGGCGCGGCCCGGGGTACCATGCCGCAAGGACGGGTCGCGACGCGGTGGTCGGCTCGGGCGCCGGAGGCACCGCGATGGCGGTCCCGGCGGCGGGAACGGCGAGCGCGACCGAGGGGGTCGCGGGCCGGGGAGGACGACATGCGACGGTGGGTGGGCATGCTGGCGGCGCTGGCGGCACCGGCGGCGTTCGGTTGTCCGGCGTCCGACGACGACAGCGTCACGGAGACGTTCGAGGCGACCGACGGGCGGGACGGCGTCGCGGAGACGCCCGACGTCCCGGACGTCCCGCTCGAAGGGGAAACCTACGTGCCCACGGACGCCGACGGCGACACGATCTCGGACCGGGAAGAGGGGACGGGCGACGCCGACGGCGACACGACGCCCAACACCGGCGATGCCGACTCGGACGGCGACGGGTATCTCGACGCCTTCGAGGCCGGGGACTCGGACCTGTCCACGCCGGCCCGCGACTCGGACGGCGACTTCACCCCCGACTTCCTCGACCTCGACTCGGACAACGACGGCCTGTCCGACGCCGACGAGCTGGCGCTGGGGACCGACCCGACGAGCCCGGACAGCGACGGCGACGGAGCGACGGACGTGGTCGAGGTGGCGGCGGGGACGGGACCGCTGGACGCGGCGGACAATCCCCGGTCGCGCGGCGACTTCGTGTTCCTCGTGCCGTACGAGGAGCCGCCGGTGCCGCCCGAGGACACGCTGGTGTTCGCGACCAGCATCCGCATGGCCGACGTCTTCTTCCTGATCGATCGCTCGGCCTCGATGCGCGGCGAGATTGACAATCTCACCTCCTCGCTGCGCACGACGATCGTGCCGGCGGTGGATGCGGTGATTCCGGACGTGGCGTTCGGCGTGGGGGATTTCGACATCTGCCCGAAGATCACGAGCTGCAGCTCGGGCGGCACGGCGGTCGGCCTGCGCTGCGACCAGACGATCGATCCGGACCCGGCGCTGACCCAGACGGCGCTGGAGGTGATCGCGTCCACCCCGGTCTGCAACGGGACCAACGAGCCCTACCTGGCGGCGGCCTGGATCGTCGCCACCGACGACGAGAACGGCCCGGACGACGACTGGCGGGCCACGCGCGTCACCGCCACGACCTGCCCGGCCGGGTACATCGGCTGGCCGTGCTTCCGTCCCGGGGCCGTGCCGATCCTCGTCGAGATGGGCGACGAGCCGTTCTACGACCAGGGATTGCGCGTCTGCACCACGCCGACCTACGACCAGCTCATCGCGGCGCTGAACGCGATCCACGCCCGCTTCATCGGGATCAGCTCGCAGGGCGCGGTGGGCGACGGAGACCGGATGTGGCAGGGATACCGCGACGTGGCCCGCGACACGGGTTCGGTCGACATCGCCGGGAACCCGCTGGCGTTCGAGATCGCCAGCGACGGGACCGGCATCGGCGACCAGGTCGTGGACGCGATCGAGACGCTGGCCGGCCAGGTCCCGATGGACATCTCCGCCGTCGCCGCGGACGTCGTCGAGGGCCCCGGGGACACGGTCGATGCCACGGTGTTCATCGAGCGGCTCGAGCCGAACACGGTGGGCGGGGTGGCCGACCCGCGCGACCCGACGCTGATCTGCGTCGGCGGCCTGCCGGTGGCCGACGCCGACGGCGACACGTTCCCGGACATCTTCCCCGACGTGCTGCCCGGCACCCCGGTCTGCTTCGACATCCTGGCGCGCGAGAACACCTCGGTGCCGGCGACGGAGGAACCGCAGCTCTTCCGCGCCGAGGTCCGCGTGGTGGGCGACAGCGTCACCGTGCTCGACACTCGCGACGTGTACTTCCTCGTGCCCCCGGAGACGTACGTCGGACCGCCGATCTAGCGGGGCGCGCGGGCGCCGCCGCCGCGCGCGAGGCGACCGGCGACCGCTGGCAGGCGCAGCACCGTGCATCCTCGAACCACACCCGCCCGCCCCACCGCGTCCCGCCGCCTCGCCGCTCCGCGCGGCGCCTGGATCGTCGCCGCCGTCGCCGCCCTCCGCCTCGCCCTCGCCGCCGCGCAACCCGGACCACCCGCCGGACCGACGGCGGAAACGCCGCCCGCCGCCGCCGAACCACCGTCCGCCCCTGCCGCGGAACCGCCCGGCCTGCACGTCGGCCACTGCGAGGGCCTCGACCCGCAGGCGCTGGCCGACGCACTCTCCACCCGGCTGGGCCGCCCGGTCGAGACCGCCGGCGACTCCCCGAACGACGCATGGGTCGTCGATCTCCGCCTCCCTCCCGGCGGCGCCGTGCTGCGCCTTCGCGCCCCCGACGGCGCCCTGTGGATCCGTCCCGTCCCGCTGCCCGACGAGGCGACCGGAGCCGATCGCGTCCGGACCGTCGCCCTGGCCGCCGAGTACCTCCTCGCCCTCGCGCGCGCGCCGTTCGTCGCCGCCGGCGAGACTCCCCAACTGCCCCCGACCATCCCCGCGCCCGCGGCGGACGCCGGGGAACCGCGGCCGGACGACACCGGGGCGCCGCCCCCCGCCGCGCCGCCGCCGGAGGGCGGCGGACTTCCCGCGGCCGGGCCCCCGCCGTCCGGGCCGACCGGCGATTCCGGCGGGCGCTTCGACGCCTCCATGCTGCTGGGCGGCTCCGCCGACCTGTCGTACGTCACCCGCGGCCGCAGCGGCGCGCTCGCGCTGGGTCTTCGCTCCGCGCTGGAATGGCCCGGCGGCCTGTGGCTGCTCCTCGAGGCTGAGTGGCACTACGCCGCGGCGGACTACGTCGAACCGCTCGCCCTGCACCAGCTCCCCGTCCGCTTCGGCGTCGGCGGCAACGTCCGGGCGGGCCGCGCCACCTTCCGCCTGGCCCTGGAGGGGGTCTTCGAGGCCTGGTGGTCGACCGGGGGGACGGCCCGTTTCGACTGGCGTTCCGGGGGTGGACTGCTGTTGTCGGGCGGATACCGTCTGCTGCCGTGGCTCGCCGTCGGCGCGGACCTCGGCGCGGAACTTCTCCCGCACGGCGTCGAGTTGCTGTACGGCGACACCCCCGTGTTTTCGCTCGGGCCGTGGCGCTGGCGGGCCCTCGCCTGGGTCTCCCTCGGCCACGACCTCGGGCTGTAAGGATTTCCGGGCCGTCGGGGAAAGGCCCGTGGAGGGGCGAGTGGCGGTGACGTGAGCGGGAACCCGGATCGCCCTCGGGAGCCGCGACCCGACGTCGCGGACGGAACGGCCCCCCTCGCGGAGCACGCGGCCGGACTGTACCGCTACGTCCGCTTCCTCGTCGGCCACTCGCCCTACGTGGAGGACATCGTGCAGGAGACGATGGTCCGCGCGCTCGACTCGATCGACCGGTACGACCCGCAGCGTCCCCTGCGCGCCTGGCTCAACGGCATCGCCCTGCACGTCACGCACAAGTACTGGCGGCGGATCCGGCGCGCCCGGGCCGCCGAGCGGTTCGAGCAGGCCTCCGGCACATCGACCAACGCCGCCGGTCGCGACCCGGAGCGGGAACTGCTGCTCCGCGAGCGCGCCGACCTGCTGCACCGCGCCCTCGACACGCTGCCGGCCTCCCTCCGCGAGGCGCTCATCCTGCACGCTGCAGCCAATGGCGGCGACCATATCGAGCTGGCGGCGTACCTCGTGGCGCATCTGCTGTACGCTGTCGGTCTCTTTGATCCAATCAGTGAGCAGCTGGTATGGATTCTCCCGGCTGTAGGCGATGCGCAGTGGGATATCGGCCAGAAAAGCGGTAAGAGCCGCGGGTAGTGGGTTCTGGCTGAAGACGGTGAAGATCAGGGCGCCGTCAAACAGTGAACGGCGCAGGCGCTCAATGAGCTTCCAATCGGCGGTGCTGTTGCGGCGCGGGCTGGTGGCCTTCATCCACGGGGCATCGTAGATGACCACATCATCCAGCTGCGGGATCAGCGCCGCGGCTTGCGCGCCGGATTGTGAGGTGAGCAAGGTAAGCGACACGCCGGGGATCGACTCTTTCAACGCCCGGATCGCCGGGGTGGTCATGATCACATCACCCAGGTTATCCAGGCGGATGCACAGCAGTTTCTTGCTCTTCAACCAGTCTTGCGTCATGATGCGTGTTGATCCGTTTTTACATACACTTTACGAATGCGCTCGATCATCCCGGTCGTGGAGCGGTCGTCGAGGTAGGATAGA
>JAAZOP010000123.1 GCA_012797735.1 Myxococcales bacterium | reverse complement strand
GCGTCCGCCGCATCCCCCCCGCTGTCGTCGTCGCCGCACGCCGCCCAGACCCCCCACCCCAGGCAGGCCACCACCACCAGGCGGAACTCCCGTCGCATGCCAACACCTCCCGTCCGCAAGACTCAACGGCTCGTCTGCACCAGCTCGGCGAACGACGCGAAGAACGTCTCGTACTGCGGATCGCAGATCGAACGCACGATCGACCGGTTGCCCAACTGCCCCGCCAGCTCCACGTGCCGGACGCCCGGCGTGGCCCGGATCGCCCCCTCCTCGCAGACGGCCTGCACCTGGCCGGTCGAGGGGTTGATCCGCTCCTGCATCGAGGCGTCGGTCAGGCACGCGGCGATCCGCTCCCCCGTCGTGTTGCACGTGGCGAGCGACGGAGGGACGCCGACCACAAAGGCCGCCGCGAACACCCCCGAAGGCTTCGCCTCCTGCAACGCCGTCACGAAGCGCCGCACGGGGGTCAACCGGTCGGCCAGATCGACGCACCGCGTCGCCAGCGGCGTCGAACCCGCCGGATCGAACACCGACGAGTCTTCCGTAGAACAGTCGTTCTCGTTGCTCACCACCACGACCGCCAGCCGCGCGTCGGCCCGCAGGAACGCCGCGTCGGCGCCGCCGGGCGCCATGTGCACCGTCAACGCCTCGCGCATCGCCCCCAGCGGCTGCTCGAACCCGCAGCCGTTCGTCCCCAACGTCGCAATGCACTCGAATTCGTGCGCCGTCGAGGCGCCCGGAGCCGTCGCCGTCAGGAAGGCCGGATACGACGCCGTGCAGCCGGGCACGCCGGCCGCGGGCTCGTGCTGCAGCCGCCCGTCGTCGGCGTGTTCGCAGGTCGGCACGACAAACGCCCCCGTCCCCATGTCGCTCGAGATCACCCCCACGTGCAGGTCCTCCACCGCCGGATACGCGGGGTGGCCGGACGGATCCTCCGGCGGCGTGAACAGCGCGTCGATCAGCGACGGGAACCCCTCCGCCAACATCTGCTGCGCCTCCGCCATCCCGCCCGAATCGTCGACCACGAACAGCAGGTCGAGCTTTCCCGTCGGCGTCGTCCCGCCGTCGTCCCCACCGCCGTCCTCGGCCCCGCCGCCGTCCTCCCGGCCGTCCGGCGGACCGCTCGCGTCGGTGTCCGGCACGCACACGCCGTAGTAGCAGACGAACCCCGTACTGCAGGCGGGAGAACAGGGGGCGTCCGACGACGGCCCGCAGCCCGCCAGAACCGCGGACGCCGCCGCCACTCCGACCAGAATGCCGAGGGCACAATGCTTGTTTCGCACGTTCGCCTTCCTCTCCTGACGTGTCAGTTTGACTCGCCCCGCCCCGGATCGCAAGGAGACCGGTCGGGACGCGCCGGCAGGCCCGCCGGATACGAGGTCAGGACGAACCGACGCACCCGCACCCCGCCCCGCCGGACCTCGACCACCTCCGCCGGCTCCGGCGCCGCGGCCGCTCCGCACCCCGCCGGCCGCTCCGGGTACCGCTCGTCCGAGACCCACAGCACCGGCGACGACTCGAGCCGCTCCGGCCCCGGGACCCAGAAGTCGAAGTCGCTCGGGCTCTCCGTCCGGCACCCCACCGCGATCCCGGCGCTCCGCAGGTTCCAGGCGAGCTGCGCGCACATCGTGTAGTGGCCCGCCGCCGCCACCCCGCCCGGCGGCACCCGCCGCCGCACGGCCGCCGCCACGTCGTCCCACCCGTACAGTTCGTTGACGATGTCCCACTTCGCCTCGTACGCCGGCTCCGGCACCAGCGCCGGCAGCACCGGCGCCAGCACCACGACGTACGCCAGCGCGTCGAACGCGAGCGCCACGCCGGCGGCCCAGCGGTACAGCCGGCGCGCGCCCCGCGCGGCCGGCGCCGCGACGAGCGCCCCGACCAGCGGCAGCAGGGCGAACCAGGCCGGCACCGGCCAGTGCGGCTCCGCGACGCGGCTCCACAGGCAGACCGCCGCCAGCAGGCCGAACGGGACCAGCGTCGCGACGAGACAGAAACGGATCGCCGCCCCGCGCGGCTCCGCGACACCGCCGCCCGCCGCTCCCTCCCACGCCGCCCGCGGTCCCTCGGCGCGTCCCGCCGCCGCGAGACGCCACCCGCGCACCATGGCCCACCCGAACAGCACGGCGACGACCGGCGACAGGTAGCCGAGCTGCCCGCCGACCAGCGCCCCGAGGTTCCGCAGCGACACGCCCGCCCCGGGCTGCGACCACCACAGGCGGTGCCGCACCGAGGCGAAGTCGTGCGCCAGGTTCCAGGCGATCACGGGCGACGCGAGCAGCACCGCCGCCGACGCGCCGAGACCCCACGCCGCCAGGCGCTTGCGCGGCGGCAGCGGCCACGCCGCCGCGAACAGCACCGGCGCCAGCGCCAACGCCGAGTACTTCGCCAGGAAGGCCGCGCCGAGCAGCGCGCCGGCCGCCGCCGCCCGCGACGCCACCCAGCCCCACGACGGCTCGCCCTCGCGCGCCCGCTTCCAGGCGCGCCAGGCGATCCACAAGGTGCCGATCCACAACGGCGCCAGCGGCGCGTCCGGCGCCGCCGCCAGCCCGCCCAGATGGAAGACCGGCGCGACGCACAGCAGCACGACCGCCACCCACGCCGCCGCCTAGCCGAACAGCTCGCGCGCCAGCCGGAACAGCAGCCACGCCGACAGCGAGAACAGCGCCAGCGCCAGCGCCCGCAGCGCGACCGGCGACGACCCGACCGCGAGCGCCGCGGCGTCGAGCCACCCGATGAGCGGCGGATGGTCGAGGTACCCGCCCTGGAGGTGCTGCGCATAGACCGCGTACAGCGCCTCGGCGTCGCCCAGCCCGAGCGGCACGGAACCGAGCAGCCGCAGGAGCCCGACCCCCGCGACCAGCGCCATGGCGCGCCGTCCCGTCGCGCTCACCGGACCACCTCGTCGATCAGCCGCGCCAGCCGGTCCGCGAACCCGGGGCCGCCCAGCCGCGACCGCAGCTCCGCGGCCGCCGCCGCGGCCCGCGCGAACGCCTCCGGCCGCCGCAGCTCCTCCGACACCCGCACCAGATCCGGCGCCGTCAGGGCGTCCTGCAGCCGCTCGGGCAGCGCCTCCCGCCCCAGCAGCCGGTTCGGCAGCCCCGCGAACCGGCCGCGCACGAGCCGCCGCGCCACGGCGTAGCCGATCCGATCCGTGCGCCAGACCACGCAGGCCGGAATCCCCGTCGCCGCCACTTCCAGGGAGGCGGTCCCGGCGGCGACCCACGCCTGCTCCGTCGCCGCCGCCTCCCCGCCGTCCGGCGCGAGCCACTCGAGCGGCGGGCGGGTCTCGACCCGCACCGGCGCCGCGATGCCGGCGCGCGACACCGAGCGGTCCAGCTCCGCCGCATCGATCGCCGGGGCGCGCGACACGACGACCTCCGCCAGCGCCCCGCGCCGCGCCAGCT
>JAAZOP010000122.1 GCA_012797735.1 Myxococcales bacterium | reverse complement strand
GCGGCCGCCGGGGCGGCCGGTTCCGCCCCCGCCGGAGCCGCAGGCTCCTCGGTCTTCTTCTTGCAGCCGGGGGCGCCAAGACCCGCCAGCACAGCGATCGCGGCCAGTCCGCAAAGCAGGTGTCTCATCCGTCCATCCTCCGCACGCCGTTCCACCGGAGGCGGCCCGTCCGCTCCGCCGACGCGCGGCGCCATCGTAGCGCGGCCTGCGGCCGCAACCAAGGTCGCATGCGCGGGGCCGCGTGTGGAGGGTCCAGCGTTGAGGGTTGAGGGTCGCCTGGCGCGCGAAAAGCGCGCCCCAGCATGCGCAGGATGCTCGGGATCGGCCGGCTCAACACTCTCGCGGATCGCGCAAGTCCTGCCGGCGGCCAGGCGTGCCGTCCGGTGCCGACGTCGCCCGCGACGGCGCGGGCGTCCGGCCCGGCGCGGCGGTCTACTTGCGGTACGACCGGATGAACTCCTCGACCTCGGGCACGCCGCCCTGGAACACCAGGTAGCCGTTGTGCGGTTCGCGTTCGGTGATCTCGCCGTTGATCGGGGTCGTCATCATCCGTTCGACCTCGGCGAGGTCGCGGGTGTGGCCGAGGACCCAGCCGAGCTTCACGTAGGCCACCTCGGGCAGCATGTTGGCGGCGGGGAACACGCCGAGTTCCATGATCTCGCGGCCGGTCTCGTAGACGTACATCTGGGCGAAGCCCCAGATCGTCTGCACGGTCATGCAGACGGCCACGCCCTTCTCGTGGGCCCGCCGGAGGGCCGGGTAGAGCGGCCGGTTGACGTGGCCCAGGCCGGTGCCGGCGATGACGATCCCGTGGTAGCCGTTATCGACGAGCGAGTCGATGATGTCCGGGGCCATGTTGGGGTAGTAGTAGACGATCGAGACCTTCTCGTCGAAGGCGGTGTCGAGCCGGACGTTCCTGTCGTGGCGCCGCCGCTTGTAGTCGTCGCGCAGGGGGGTGACGCCGTTGCGATCGACCATGGCGAGCGGGATGTCGGAGATGGTGCGGAAGGTCGAGCGGTAGGAGGAGTGCATCTTGCGGACGCGGGTGCCGCGGTGGAGCAGGCCGTACTGGTCGGAGGTCGGCCCGAACATGCAGACCATCACCTCGGCGATGTCGCCGCTGGCGGCGGTGCGGGTGGAGTGGATCAGGTTCATCGCGGCGTCGGACGACGGCCGATCCGAGGAGCGCTGGGAGCCGACCATGACGATCGGCACCGGGGAGTCCTGGACCATGAACGACAGGATCGCCGCGGTGTGGTGCATCGTGTCGGTGCCGTGGCCGATCACGATCCCGGCCACCCCCTTCTCGATCTCGGCGGCGATCGTGGTCGCCAGCTTCGTCCACTGTTCGGGGCCCATGTTCTCCGAGAAGACCGCGCAGATCTTTTCGGTCTCGAGGTTGCAGATGTCGGCCAGTTCGGGCACCGAGCCGTACAGCTCGCCCGGCGAAAAGGCCGGGATCACGGCGCCGGTGCGGTAGTCGAGCCGCGAGGCGATCGTGCCGCCGGTGCCGATCAGCTTGACGCGCGGCTTGGCCGGGTCGTGGGGGAAGTCCTTCGACGGGATGCGGTAGACCGCCTCCTTGTAGCCGACCTCCTTCATGCCCCGGATCGTGTCGTGGCGCAGGCCGACGTTGTAGCCGTTGCGCAGCTTGAGCACGATGTGGTCGGCGTCGGCGGTTTCCGAGCGCGGCAGGATGATGCCGACGAACCGGCCCCGCGTGGTCTCGACCTCGGCGTCGCTCCAGACCCGCACCCCGAACTGGCGCAGCACCGACAGCGCCGGGTCGCGATAGCCCTTGTAGCTGTCCGCACTCACGGCCGACCTCCCTGTCCGCCCACGAGTTCCCGGACGCGGGCTCCGAGCGCCGCGCCGTCGACGCGCCCGCGCAGCTTCTTCATCTTCATCAGCCGGCCCATCGTCGCCCGCCAGGCCGTCTCGGCGTCCCGGAACGACGACGCCGGCAGCTCGGCCGTCGCCGCGGCGATCGCCTCCGCGACCTCCGCGTCGCCGGCCGGCCGGAGCCCGAGCCGGCCGGCCACCTCCTCCGGTCCGCCGTCGTGCCCGTGCCGCGCCCGGTGCTCGACGAGCGCCGGCAGGGCCTCGAATCGGAGCGCCCCCGCCTCCACCAGGCCCAGCGCCTTCTCGAGGAACGCCTCGTCGACCCGCTCCACGGGCAACCCCTTGCGCTGCAGCCAGCGGAAGTGGTCGGCGAGCAGCGTGGCCAGGCGGCCGGCGTGGCGGGGCGCGCGGGGCGCCAGCCGGTCGAACAGCGCGGCACGCGGCGAGACGCTGAGCCGCTCCGCCACCTGCTCGGGCAACCCCGCCTCGACGTACCGCTGCCGGCGGTGCCACGGCAGTTCGGGGAGCCGCGTCCGCATCCGCTCCACCCGCTCGTCGGGCAGCTTCTTCGGCGGCAGGTCGGTGTCCGGGTACATCCGGTCCGCGCCGGGCAGCACCCGTTCGAAGCAGGTCGTGCCGTCGGCGAGCGCCTGGCGCGTCTCGTTCGGCACGCCGTCGCAGGCGAGGCGCATGCGGCCGACGATTTCCTCGCAGGCGGTCTGGAGGTCGTCCACGGGGCCCCAGACGACGACGACGGCGTCCTGGGCGCCGGCGCCGGCGGCCCGGCGCACCGCCTGCCATTCGTCGGCCGACAGGTTCCCGTCCGTGACGTCGGTCGACAGGACGTTCGGGTGCTGATCGATGCAGGCGACGACGCTGACCCGGTCGGAGACCTCCTGGAGGAAGCTGCGGCCGGGTCCGATCGGGTGGCGCAGCAGGCCGGCGCAGCGGCGGAGCGGCACGGCGCGGGCGCGCTGCCCCTCGCGCAGCGCCTGGAGCACCGGCCAGTAGCGGGTGCGGCCGATCCGCTCGGTCACATCGACCCACTTGACCTCGAGCGCCTCGGGGCGCACGCCGCGCTGGGCCAGTTCGTCCTTGATCTGGAGCAGCCCGAGCTGCCGGAAGGCCTCGTTGTGGACCAGCAGCGGGATGCGGCGGATCGAGGAGACGCCCTTGATCTCGCAGCGGCGGCCGCCCCGGACCGAGACGTTCACGTCCTCGCGGGCGGCCCCGGGGCCGGTGCGCACGCGGCCGGTGGCGCGCGCGAGGCGCCGCAGCACCTGCGCCACTCCCGCCACGTCCCACGGGGTGTGCATCTCCGGGGCGGTCACGGTCTCGACGAGCGGCATGCCCAGGCGGTCGGTGATGTAGGTCCGCACGTGCCCGACGTCGCTCACCTCGCGGCACGCGTCCTCCTCGAGACCGAGCTGGATGATGCCGATCCGGCGGTCCCGGTAGGGGATCCACCCATCGACCCCCAGGATCGTGGTGCGCTGGAAGCCGGTCGGGATCGAACCGTCGAGGTACTGTTTGCGGGCGATGTGCAGTTCGGAGACCATCTTCAGGTTGAGCAGCAGGGCGATTTCGATCGCGATGTCGACCGCTTCCTCGTTGATCTCGAACGGCGGGGTGTCGTCGAACTCGTAGGTGCAGACCGTCTCCTTGTGGATGTGGTAGACGATCTGCTTGCGGGTGCGGAACTCCATCAGCGCCGTGCCGTCGTACTCGCCGAGTTCCGACAGCGTCGGCCGCATGTGGCGGAGGATCTCGGCGTCCCATTCGCGCGAGTAGCGTCCCGCCGGGCAGCGGCAGAACAGCTTCTTGCGGGTCAGGAGTTGCTGGTGGATCTCGAGGCCGGACATCAGGCCGACCTCCTCGTACCACTCGCGCGGCGTCTCCTCGAGCGACGTGTACTGGTGCATCCGATCCTCCGGGGAACGGACCCCCCGTCCCGCTCCGCCTCCGCGTCCTGTCCGGTCGCCCGGCAGCCGGGCTCCGGGCGCGCTATGATACGCGTCGAGGGGCCCCATGCAAGTCGCGCGGCGGGCGCGCGCGGGGGCACAGCGGGCCGGCAGCCGCCGGAATCGCTTGACCCGCGGGCCGGGACGGGCATGGATCGCGGCATGGCAACCGTTCACCCCCTCCCCGCGACGTCGGGGAACGAGTGGCGCGTCGGCGAGGGCTCCGCCCGAGACGACGCGCGGGGGGTCCGGGGGGGACGCAGAGGCCGACCCGGCGGCGACGCGCTGGTTCTCGTCGACCGGGCGGCCGGGCGGTCCCCCCAGGCCAGACGAATGTGCGGCATGGTGCGGACCGCCATTCCCGCCCTGTCCTGCCTGCTGGCCGCGGCCGTCGCCGCGGCGCAGGGCCGGCCCGACGCGCCGCCGGCGTCCGAGGTTCGGGCGCTGGACGACGAGTTGGCCGTCCTGGAGGAGGCGCCGCCGGACGGCGTGCCGCGCGAGTCGGTGGTCACGCTGCGCTACTACCTCCAGCTCGCGACCGAGTTGCCCGCGCGGCACCCGCAGGCCGCGCAGCGTTTCTGGCGCCTCGCGCGGCGGATGGCCGGGACGCTCCGCGCGGGAACCGACCCGTTCGCCGCCGAGCGCGGCCTGATCGTCCGCGGCTACCGCTCGGCGCTGTCGACGAAGCTCCAGGGCTACTCGATCTTCCTCGCCGACGACTTCGACCCGGCGCAGGACCACCCGCTGATCGTGCTGTTGCACGGCGGGTCGTCGAACCACCACCTGTTCCTCAACGTCGTGCTCGGCAACAACGTCCCCTGGGCCACCTACTCGGCCAACCTGTGGACCGAGTACCGGCCCGGTTGGCAGCCGCCCGCGAACTGGATTCTCGCCGCGGCCCACGGCTTCGGCCAGGCGATGTGGCGCTGGGCCGGCGAGCAGGACGTGTTCGACCTGATCGCGGACGTGTCGCGCGTCCTGCGCGTCGACCCGGACCGGGTGTTCCTCAACGGCATCTCCAACGGCGGCGTCGGCACCTGGACGATCGGCTTCCGCCACGCCTGGCGGTTCGCCGGGGTGCTGCCGATGGCGGGGGCGCCGAGTTGGAAGCGCTACGAGGGGTCCGCGCTGCGTCCCGACGAGGATCTCCTGCTGTCGGCGTGGTCGGCCGAGGATCTGGCGGCGAACGGGGCCAACACCTTCCTGCGCTTCTTCCACGGCGACCTCGACCGGGGACCGATGAAGCCCGAGTTCGTCTTCGCCATGGAGCGCCGGCTCCGGGCGGAGGGGGTGCCGTACGTCTTCACGCGGTTCGCCGACATGGGGCACGACATCATCTACGCCTGCCATCGCCGCGGCCGGTTGCTCGAGGAGTTGGAGGGGGTGCGGCGCGACCGGCGGCCCGCGCGCGTGCGGCTCGTCTCCGCCGACTACCGAGCCGCCCGGCAGCACTGGGTCGAGGTGGCGGAGTTCGCCGACTATCCGGCGCTAGCCCGCGTGGAGGCCGCCGTCGCCGACGGCCGGGTGACGGTGACGACCGAGGCGGTGCGGCGGCTGCGACTGTACGTCGAGGACATCCCGGTCCCCGACGGCGGCGCCGATCTGGTCGTCGACGGCGCGACGGTGCTGCGGCTGCCGGCCGGGGCGCCGCCGGTGCCGCTCGTGCTGGAGCGCGGCGCGGACGGCTGGGCGCCGGCGGCCTACGGGCCCCGGCCCGGCCCGCGCAAGGTCCCGGGACTCTCCGGCCCGCTGCCGGACATGCACTACGAACCGGTGCTCCACGTGTACGGCACGGGGGTGCCCGAGGAGACCGAGGCGATGCGCGGCGCCGCGGAGCGAGCCGCGAACAACTGGATCCTCTGGATCTGGGACCACGACCAGCGGGTCGTCGCCGACACCGAGGTGACGGAGGAGGACCTGCGGGACCGGACGCTGGTCGTCTTCGGCACGTTCCGCAACAACAGCCTCCTGCGCCGGATGGCGCCCGGACTGCCGATCGAGATCGGCGAGGCGGGGATCCGCGTCGGGGAGCACCGGTTCGACGCCGAGGACGCCGGCGTGCGGTTCATCGCGCCGAACCCGCTCTACCCGTCGCGCTACGTCGTGGTCCAGGCAGGCAACACCGCGGAGGCGGCGGTCGCCGGCAACCAGCTCCCGGACTTCCTGCCCGACTTCGTCGTCTACGACCGGCGGACGACGGCGGACCGCGAGCGGCTGGTGGCCCGCCGTCACCCGCCACTCACCGCCGGGTTCTTCGACACGTCGTGGCGGCTCCGCGAAGGCGCCGGAGAGCCGGTCGAAGAGGCGGGAAGGAGGCCGTGATGCGCGGCGCGCGAAGTCGGAGAGCCGGACGTGGCCGGCGCCTCGCCATCCTCCTGGCGGCGGCCGCCGCCTGCACGCGCGCCGAGCCGGCCGAGCTGCCGCAGTCGCCCCGGGCGCCGGAGTTGGACCGCCTGCCGTCCTCGGCCACCGCGATCGTCCGCGTGCGCTTCGACGGCCCCGG
>JAAZOP010000121.1 GCA_012797735.1 Myxococcales bacterium | reverse complement strand
TTCGGCGGCTTCCCGGGCGCGGCCTCTGCGTCCCCCCCGGACCCCCCGCGCATCGGCTCGGGCGCGGCCCTCGCCGACGCGCCACTCGTTCTCCGGCCAGCCGTGCTGGAGGCCGTGAACGGGTACGTCTTCTATTCTCTGTGAAGGGAAGCCGGTGCGGTTCCACCCGGAAGCTCGCCTCGACGTCCCCGGCGTCTCCGCGGTCCCACCCACAAGCTTGCCTCGCGCTGAACCCGGTTGGACACGGGGTCGGCCGTCTGCCTTGGGAGGCCCCCGGGACAACGCTCCGCCTTGAAAGTTCCATGGATCTTTGCCGCCCTTCCGTCGTACGAAGGGGGCCCGCTCGAGGCTCGCGGGGAGCCCGGCGGCGGACGCGGGGACAGGGGAGGAGGACGCGATGGACGAGCGGAACGCGAACCGGATGGAAGGTACGACGACGACGGGCCGCGCACGCCGCGGCCTGCTGGCGGCTTTGGTCTTGGCGCTGGCGGTCGCCTGCCCGGCCACGCGGCCGGCGCAGGTCACGCCGCCGGGCGGGGAGACCGGGCCGGGCGGCGACGGGTGGACGGAGTTCCGTTCGGGAGCGACCCCGGAGAACCCGCCGGTGGCGGACGTCGCGGAGCCGGTGGTCGACGTGCCGATGCCGGTGGCGGCGCCCGAGGAGCCGGGGGACAAGGTCGAGGGCGGGTTGCAGACCAGCCTGCTGGGGCAGCTCGAGCTGGCCGCCGGGGCGCGTTCGGGGTTGCGGGTCGTCGTCGAGCGGGAGACGACGCTGGTCGATGCCGAGCCGTTGAAGGGGGCCGACGTCTGGGTCGCTCTCGGCAAGGGCCGCGACGCGCGCACGCTCTACCACGGGCGGACGGACGCCTCGGGCTCGGTCGATGTCGAGTTCCGCGTGCCCGAGAGCGCGACGGGCGACTCGCTGCTGACCGTCCACGTGGCGGACCCGACCGGCGGCGCGAAGGCGACGCACGCGCGGGCGGTGAAGGTGGCGCGGGCGGCGCGGGTGCTGCTGACGACCGACAAGCCGATGTACCAGCCCGGCCAGACGATCCACCTCCGCGCCCTGGCGCTCGACCCCCGCCGCACCGGGGCGCGCGCCGGCGTGCCGGTGAGCTTCGTGATCGAGGACGCCAAGGGCAACAAGCTGTTCCGCAAGACCGCCAACACCTCGGCCCAGGGCGTCGTGTCGCTCGACTTCCCGATCGCCTCGCAGGTCAACACCGGCACCTGGAAGATCTCGCTGGCCAACGCCGGCGGCGCGGTGCTGGCGGAGAAGTCGGTGACGGTCGAGCACTACGTGCTGCCGAAGTTCCAGGTCGGGGTGACGTTCGACCGGCCGTACTACGCGCCGGGCGAGGTGGTTTCGGGGACGGTGAACGCGCGCTACTTCTTCGGCAAACCGGTCGCCGGCGGGCGGGTCAAGGTCGAGGCCGCCGTGTTCGACGTGGAGCGGCACGTGTTCGCGACGCTCCAGGGCACGACCGACGCGGACGGCGTCTACGGCTTCGAGCTGCGTCTGCCCGAGGTGCTGGCCGGCTCGGAGTTGGAGGCCGGCAACGCCCGCGTGCTGCTCGACACCACCGTCACCGACACCGCCGAGCACGAGCAGACCGACCACGGGTCGGTGGTGGTGGCGAAGGACCCGGTGGCGCTGCTGCTGATGCCCGAGTCGGGCCGGCTGGCCCCGCGGCTGGAGAACGTGCTGTGGGTCGCCGCCGCCCGCCCCGACGGCTCGCCCGTCCGCGGCACCGTCACGGTGAAGCTGGGCGACACCACGGCCGTCGGCGCGACCGACGAGGTCGGCATCGCGGCGTTGCGCTTCCGCATCCCGGCCGGCGCCGTGCCCGCCGGGGCCGACAAGGTCGCCTTCGACGTCAAGCTCGAAACGACCGACGGCCAGACGGTCGAACGCTCGATCGAGGTCGCGGCGGAACCCGGCGAGGAGGACCAGGTGCTGCTGCGGCTCGAGCAGGCCGTCGTCCGTTCGGGCAGCTCGACCAAGCTCCAGGTCCGTTCGACCCGCCGGACCGGCGCCGTGTTCCTCGACGTCGTCCAGAACCGCCAGACGCTGCTCACCCGGACGCTCGAGTTGCGGGACGGCGCCGCCGACCTGGACCTCGCCGTGCCGCTCGAGACCGCCGGGACGCTGGAACTGCACGCCTACCTCCTGCGCCGCGACGGCGAGTTCATCCGCGATTCGCGCGTACTGCTGGTCGAGCCGGCGAACGAGCTGCGGATCGACGTGAGCCAGGACCAGCCCCAGTACGCTCCGGGCGAGCACGCCGTGCTGCGTTTCGCCGTCACCGACGTCGCCGGCCGCCCCAAGCCGGCCGCGCTCGGCGTGATCCTCGTCGACGAGGCGGTCTACGCCCTGCAGGAGATGCAGCCCGGCCTGGAGAAGGTCTACTTCCTCTTGGAGAAGGAGATCCTCACCCCGCGCTACGAGCTGCACTTCGCGCCCGGCGGGGTGTCGGCCGAACAGGCGATCCAGGCCCGGGACGTGCCCGAGCTGACCCAGAAGGCGGCGCTCGTGCTGCTGGCCGCCGCCGAGCCCGAGCCGAACTGGGATCTGGCCGACAACATGGCGGCCGAGCGCCAGGTCTTCCGCACGCAGAAGCTCGCGGCGGTCTACGACGCCCTCGAGAAGCTCGGCGGGCTCCGCGGCTTCGACAAGCTCACCGACGCCGAACACCCCGAACGGATCGATGACGGAGCGCTCGACGCCGCCGTCGAAACCGGCGCGCTCGCCGAGGACAACCGCCGCGGCCCCTCGGGACGCCCGATCGACCGCGCCGACCTCGAGGCGCTCGAGGGAGGTCTCGACGCCGCCGCGCTGGCGCCGCGCGTCGCGTGGTGGGGCGTGCTCCACACCTGGCGGCTGATCGGCCTGTGGGCCGCGGCGAACGACGCCTGGTGTCCCGGCGAGGAAGGCTGGGAGGGCGAAGGGCTGTTCTGCATCCCCGACGACATCCTGACGCAGCTCCGCTGGGACCGCGTTCCGGGCATCGACGGCCATCCCCGCTTCGTCGACTCCGGCGACGTGCTGCGCGACCCCTGGGGCCATCGCTACGTGGTGCGCCGGGCCCGGCAAGAGCAGCGCTGGAACTGCCCCGACTACTCGCTCGGGAAGATCGAGGTGCTGTCCCGCGGGCCCGACGGCGAGCTGGACACCCCCGACGACATTCGCTGGAACAGCCTGGGCGAGAACGCGTCCGCCCCCGCGGGCGAGTACGGCGCCTACCTCCAGCGGGCCGCTGCGCCCCAGTACGAACAGGCGCTCACCGCCACGGAGCAGGAGTGGGAGGCCAAGATCGACGAGCTGCTGGAACAGCGGATGGACCGCCGCTGGGACCGCGCCTGGCGCGGCGGAGCCCTCCGGCGTCGCGCCGGCGGCGCGATGGTGTTCGACATGGCGGCCGTCGAAGGAGCCGGCGGCGGCGGCTGGGGGGGACCGGTTCCGGCGGCGATGCCCGCGGGCATGCCCGTGCGCGAGGAGACAGCCGCCTTGACCGGCTCGACCTCTTCCCCCGCGGCCCCCGGCGAGCCTCCGGCGCGCATCCGCGAGTACTTCCCCGAGACGCTGCTGTGGGCGCCCGAGGTGATCACCGACGCCGACGGAAAGGCCGAGGTGCAGCTCGACATGGCCGATTCGATCACCTCCTGGCGGATGTCGGTCCTCGCCTCCTCCGCCGACGGCGCGCTCGGCAGCCGCGACCACGGCATCACCGTCTTCCAGCCGTTCTTCGTCGATATCGATCTGCCGGTCGCGCTGACCCAGAACGACCAGATCTCCCTCCCGATCGCCCTGTACAACTACCTCGACCAGGCGCAGGAGGTCGAGCTGGAACTGGTCGAAGGGAGCTGGTTCGCGGTCGCCGGCAGCCGCAAGTTGACGGTGCGGCTGCAGCCGCACGAGGTCACAGCGCGGTTCTTCCGGATCACCGCCAAGGCCCCCGGCAAGCACCAGCTCACGGTGTACGCCCGCGGCGAGCGCAAGTCGGACGCGATTCGCCGCGACATCCGCGTGGAGCCCGACGGTGTGCCGGTCGAAACCACCTTCTCCGACTCGCTGGTCGGCGAGATCTCGCACGACGTGGCGCTGCCGCCCGGCGCGATCCCCGGCAGCGAGTACCTCGAAGTCAAGGTCTACCCCGGCGCCTTCGCCCAGGCCGTCGAGAACCTCGACTCGATGCTCCGGATGCCCGGCGGCTGCTTCGAGCAGACCTCGTCCTCGACCTACCCCAACCTGCTCGTGCTCGACTACCTCAAGCGCACCGAGACGATCACCCCCGAGATCCGGATGAAGGCCGAGCAGTACGTGCAGCTCGGGTACCAGCGGCTGCTGACGTTCGAATGCCAGGGGGGCGGGTTCGAGTGGTTCGGCAACACGCCGGCGCACCTCGTGCTGACCGCCTACGGCCTGCGCGAGTTCGTCGACATGAAGGCGGTCTATCCGGTCGACGAGGCGGTGATCGAGCGAACGCGGCGGTTCCTGCTGGGCAAGCAGCAGGCCGACGGGAGCTGGGCGCTCGAGCAGAACGGCATCGCCGAGGGGGCGATCAACCGGCAGCAGGGGTCGGTGGTCAACACGACGGCGTACATCACCTGGTCGCTGATCGCGGCGGGCGAGACCGGCGCGCCGATCGACAAGGCCCGCGCCTTCCTCTCCCGGAAGCTCGACGCCGGCATCGAGGACCCCTACACGCTGGGACTGCTGCTCCAGGTCTTCGCCGGGGCGTCCGACCGCGGGCCCCGCAACAAGATCGTCGAGAAGCTGGCGGCGCTGGCCCGGCGCGACGAGGACGGCGGCGTGCACTGGGCCTCCGAGGACGCCTCGGCCTTCGGCTCCACGGGCGACGTCGGCGCGATCGAAGCCACCGCCCTGATCGCGCTCGGTCTGCTCGACACCGGCCTCCAGCTTTCCCTCGCCCAGGGCGCGCTCGACTGGCTGATCCGCCACAAGGACTCGCTCGGCAACTGGTCCTCGACCCAGGCCACGATCATGACCCTCAAGGCGCTGATCCAGTCGGCCCTGGCGGGCAACCGCGAGGTGCGGGCGACGGTGCAGGTGATCGTCAACGGCGAGGTGCTCGACACGATCGAGGTCACCCCGGAGACCGCCGACGTGATGCGCGTGGTCGACGCGACGGCGAAGCTGAAGCCCGGGCGCAACGTGGTGACCGTGGCCAGTTCGCTGGCCGAGCGGGCCGGGCTGATGTCGCAGGTCACGCTGCGCAGCTACGTCCCCTGGCCCGCGGAGCGGGTCACCCCGGCCCAACCCCTCGTGCTGACCGTCGACTACGACCGCCGGGAACTCGCCACGGGCGACAAGGTCAAGGCCACGGTGACCGCCGAGTACCGGTTCGACGAGCCGGCGGAAAACGTGATCCTCGATCTCGGCATTCCGCCCGGGTTCGACGTGGCGACGGAGGACCTCGACGCGGCGGTCCGGGCGGGGAAGATCGCGCGCTTCGAACTGACCGGCCGGCAGATCATCGTCTACGTGGCCCGGCTGGTGCCGGGGCAGAAGCTGACGTTCGACGTGCACTTCACGGCGCGCTTCCCGTTGCGCGCGCAGGCCCCGCGCTCCCGCGCCTATCTGTACTACGACCCCGACGTCAACGCCTCCACCCGCCCCGTCGACCTCACCGTCGCCGACGCCCCCGCACCGTAGCCGTCGACGGCATCCCCCGTACGACGGGAGACCTCTCGGGCATCGCGGGACCCGCCGGACCGACCCCCCCCTTCCCCGGCCGCGCCATGGCCCCGAGCCGCCCCGCGTGCTACCGTTCTCGTCGTGGACGCCCGACGATCCGGTGCCTCGGCGCCAGGCAGAAGCGCCTCGGGTTCCCGGCGCGCCGGCGCGACGGCACTCGCCGCGGAGCGGACGGTCGGGGGCGGGTCCGAGGGGTGGATGGAGGCCGCCGGGTTCGGCGAAGCCTGCGGACGGCGGGGCGAGCGCAGGCGTCGAGGCACCGGTCCGGCGCGTCCAGCAGGACCGTGCGGGGGCGGCGCCCGTGCTGCGGCCGGGCGCCTGCTGGTGCTGGCGTGGTGGACCGCGACGATGCCCGCGCGCGGCGAACCGCCCGAGCAGGGAACCCTGAGGGTTTTGGAGGACGGGGAGACGGGGCGGGCGGAGCCGGCAGAGGAGGTGGACCAGCCGGCGTACCGGGAAGAGCCGGCGGACGCGCCGGGCGGCGTCGCGGGCGAGGAGCGGGGCGGGGACGCAGCGGCCGAGGAGGACGAGGGCAGCGAACGCCGGTTTCGCGGGCCGTTGGAAATGGTCCAGGGATTCCACACTCTGATCCCGCAGAGAATCGGGTCGCCGCGCGCCGCGGTGCCGGAGTCCCGAATCGGCGCGTTCGTGGTCTGGAAACACTGGTCGGGGGTCAACTGGGCGCGCGAGGTGGAACGGATCGAAACGGCGCTGGTGCTCATCGAAGGACAGATCGCGCTGCCGCGGAACTTCGAAGTGGCGCTGGAAAGCATGTTGTACGAGCGTTTCGAGGTGGACGTGCACGAGGACGACGTCTCGGGAACCGACGAGGTGTTCGCCGATGTGTTGCTGCGCGCGAAGTGGGACTTCGCATCGGGCTCGTGGTTCGACGTCGCGGCGACGCTCGAGGGCTCGCTCTGGTCCGGCTTCGGGGATACGTGGACGGGGTGGTGGATCGGTGTCGGGTTTCACGCTGCATTCCGGCCGCACGAAATCGTGACGATCAACGTGTCCTTGCCGACCTTCTCGGGATTCTCGGACGATGGCATCTCGTTCCCCCGCTTCGGCCCTGGCGCGGGCCTGGCCGTGACCCCGTGGACGTGGCTCGGCTTCGTGGTCGATTTCCAGGCCCTGGCGTTCCCGGTGTATCCGCCGTGGGTGCACTACCGACTGGATTTCGGAGTGCGGAGTCGGCCAACGGAAGAGTTCCTGATCGAGGTCGTCGGGCTGGTGGCACCGGAGGAAGCCAAGGTCGAAGGGGGCGTGGCAGCTCGGATCGCGTGGACGCCGGCGGACTTCTTCTGACGGGGAGCCTCCGCGCGGACCAGCATCGCCGCGCCGCCCTTCGGCCCGTGGTCCGCCAAGGCCGACTCCGAGAGTCGACCGCGCGCGGCTGTCGCCGTCGTCGAGTGCGGCGGTGTCACTCCGAGCGACCGCGTCGTCCGGAACTTCGTCGCCTCCCGGAGCGTCCTCCGGCAACGCCTCGTCCTCGGACGGTGCGCGCTCGCGGGCCGAGGCGGCGGCCGGCGTGGACTTCGACCGCGAACGGCGCTAGCGTCCCGCCCTCGGGCGGCCCGACGAACGGGCGGCCGGGAGGAAGGCCATGCGCGATCCGAAGCAGGTGCTCGAGAACACGATCCGGCGCTGCCGCGAGCGGAACATCATCATCCCGACGTTCGACGAGATGCGGCACCCGGAGAAGATCCCCGCCAAGATCAAGGAGGAGTTGAAGGGGATCGGCCTGTGGGACCTCAACCCGCGCAACCTGTTCCGCATCACCTGGAAGAACGAGCCGGTGCCGCACGGCGGCGGGTTCGGTCCCGTCAACATGATCGAGCTGCCGGGCGAGTTGACCGGCGTCGAGGCCCGGATCCTGATGATCGTCGGCAAGTTCTTCCCGACCGGCGCGCACAAGGTCGGCGCCACCTTCGGACCGCTGGTCACGCGCCTCATCGAGGGCCGGTTCGACCCCACCTCCCAGAAGGCGATCTGGCCTTCGACCGGCAACTACTGCCGCGGCGGCGCCTACGACGCCCACCTGCTGGCCTGCGAGTGCATCGCGGTGCTGCCGGAGGGGATGTCGCGCGAGCGTTTCGACTGGTTGAAGAAGGTCGGCGCCGAGATCTTCGCCACGCCCGGCTCGGAGAGCAACGTCAAGGAGATCTACGACAAGGTCAAACAGCTCATCGCCGAGCGAGGCGAGGCGGTGGTGAACCTGAACCAGTTCGAGGACATGGGCAACCCGCTGTGGCACTACGCCGTCACCGGCAGCGCGCTGGAGGAGGTCTTCGAGACGCAGAAGCGCCCCGGCCAGCGCCTGTTCGGCGTCGCCCTGACCCAGGGCTCCGCCGGAACGCTCGGCGCCGGCGAGTACCTCAAGGAGAAGTACCCGACGATCAAGGTCGCCGCCTGCGAAGCCTGGGAATGCCCGACGCTGCTGCTCAACGGCTTCGGCGCCCATCGCATCGAGGGGATCGGCGACAAGCACGTGCCGTGGGTCCACAACCTGCGCAACACCGACCTGGTGGCCGACATCCCCGACGAGGACTGCATCCGGCTGATGCGGCTGTTCAACGAGCCGGCCGGACGGAAGTGGCTCGAGCGGAGGGGCGTCGCTCCGGCGGTGACCGGAAGACTCGACCTGCTCGGCATCTCCTCGATCGCCAACCTGCTCGCCTCGATCAAGATGGCCCGCTACTTCGAACTCGGCTCGAACGACGTCGTCCTCACCATCGCCACCGACTCGATGGAGATGTACCAGTCCCGCCTCGAGGAGTACCGGAAGCTGGAAGGGGAGTACACCGAGTTCCACGCGGCGGCGGACCTCGAACGGCGCCTGCACGGCCAGACCACCGACCACGTCCAGGAGCTCGGCTACTGGGATCGCAAGCGGATGCACAACCTCAAGTACTACACGTGGGTCGAGCAGCAGGGGAAGACGAGCGAGGAGTTGAACGCGCAGTGGTACGACCCCGAGTGGTGGAACCGGCACTTCCATACGGTCGAGGAGTGGGACGAGAAGATCCGCGAGTTCAACCGCCGCACCGGTCTGCTCGAGAAGTACCGCTAGCGAGGCTCCGCCTCCGACGGTCCAGCAGGACGTTCGGCGGCGCATCGCGTCGAGGAGTTCCACGTCGAAGGTCGAAGGTTCGGCAGGCGGGCTTCCCGCTCGGCGCGGCTTGCCGAGTCGCCGGCGGCCTCGTATCCTGAAGGAGGCCGCGAAGGCGGCAGGGGAGGCATTCGGATCATGCGCCGGCTTCGACCTTGGCTGCTGATCGCCGCCGGTGCGGTGCTCGCGGGCGGCGGCTGCGACGGCTCGACGTCCGCGCCCGCGGACGGCGCCGCGGAGGCGGACGCCGCGCCCGGCGACG
>JAAZOP010000120.1 GCA_012797735.1 Myxococcales bacterium | reverse complement strand
CTCTTCAGCGAAGCGCGGTTGCGACCCACCTCGTGGACGAGAACGACGACGGGGCCGCCGGCGTCGAGCGACAGGTCGGCGGTGGCGCGCACCGACGTCCCGTCCGGCAGCGGGATGGCGAACTCGGCGGTGGCGCCGAGCCGCCGGCGGAGGAAGCCGAGCAGCCGGCCTTCGACGTCGGGGCGGTGGCGGAGCAGGGCGAGGCCGCGGCCGCCGTCGCGGAACACCTCGCAGTCGGTATTCGCGACGCCGAGACCCGCCTCGACGGCGCGCACCCCCTGGGGCGGCTCCGCGGTGTCGTCCTCGGCGGCGACGGCGAACCCCTGCACGCCGCGCGCGGCGAGGGCGGGGAACGTCGATTCGCCCCAGGTCACGCCGTGGAGTTCCGCGGGCGACAGGCCGGCGATTCCGACGGCCTCCGCGACGCCGCCGGGGCCGGCGGGGGCCTCCGCCACCGCGCGCGCGCCCGCGACCGCGCCGAGATCGACCCCCACGACGACCAGTTTCGGGCCCACTTCGGGCTGCGCCCGCAGCCACGCCAATGCGGCTGCGGCGTCGGTGACGACGCCGGCCCACGACCTGGGGCCGGCGCGCGGGTCGTCGGACAGTTCGTCCGCCGTCAGGGCGCCGGAGTTCGTGACGGTGCTCTCGCCGTGGCCCCGCAGATCGATCGCCAGGACCGAGGCGCGGGCGCCGGGAGAGGCCAGCAGTCGTTCGACGAGCGGCTGCCAGTCGCCGCGCCGGCCGCGCGCGCCGTGGAGCAGCAGCAGGGTGGGAGCGGCGGGGCCGAGCGGCGACGGAAACCAGTCGCCGACGAGCGTCACGCCGTCGGGGGTGGCGAGGGTGATGCGGCGGGGCGCACCGCGGCCGGTCGCTCCCAGGCCGGGGGCGACGGGTCCGCCGTCCTCCTCCCCGCCGGGCGGCGCGACGGGCCGGACGGCCGGGCCGTCGCCGGCGGGTTCCAGTTCCTCGTTGCGCGCCGGCAGTCGCTCCGTGCGGCGGCAGGCCGCGCCGGTGGCGGCGAGCGCGAGCGTCGCCGCGGCGAGCAGCACGATTCCGGACCGGTTCGTTTGCGCGTGGATGGCACCTCGCATGGCGTCCGTCCTACAGGAGGCCCAGTCGGGCCTTCAGAAACACGACGATCGTCCCGGCGACCTCGGGATGCGCGGCGGCGACGGCCACGCCGTGGCCGCCGTTCTCGAACAGCAGGACCTGGAGCTGGTCACCGAGGATCCCCTGGAGGCGCTCCGCCGTGCCGGCGACGTCGTTCGTGTCGTCGCGGGCGCCGACGGCGAGCACGGGGGTGTGGCGCATCCGGAGGGTCTCGGCGGCGCCTTCGATCGGCACGGAGAAGTAGTTCATGCCCGGTGAGAGGGCGACGACGGCGGCGATGCCGCCGGGGCCGACGACGCCGTCGTTGGCCGCGGCGCGGATCACGGAAGTCGCGCCGATGCTCGAGCCGACGAGTCCGATGGCGCGCGGAACGGTGCCGCGGACGCGCCCGCGGAGGAAGGCCACGGCGGCCTGCACGTCGTCGGTGCAGGAGGCCCAGCGGCGCAATCCGGTGCGGTCTCCGTTCTGCAATTCCTTCCAGCGCACGCTCCGTTCGCCGACGCGGGTCGAGGCGCCGTGGCCGCGCAGGTCGAACGCCAGCACGGTCAGGCCCGGCGCCAGCCGGCGCAGTTCCTCGATCACGCCGGCCCACTCGGAGCGGTCCGACCGGGCCTGGTGGACGAACACGACGGCGGGCGCGGCGGGGTCGCCGGTGCGCCACAGGCTGCCGTGGAGCACGACGCCGTCCGACGATTCGAACTGCACCGCCTCGGGCGCGGACCGTTCGGCGCCCGGCAGCGCGGCGGGGGGTTCGATCGCGCGGTCCTCGACGCGGCCCGGGCCGGTGTCGCGCGGCGTGGAGGGCCAGGCGGGGTCTTCCTCGACCGTCGCGGGGCCGGCCTCCCGCGCCTCGACGGGGGCGGCGTCGGGAGCGTCCCCGGCGGGGT
>JAAZOP010000119.1 GCA_012797735.1 Myxococcales bacterium | reverse complement strand
GCGCGACGACGGGGAAGCCCGGCGGCGCGGGCTCGGCGAGCGTCATCCCCGCGTGCCAGGTCGCGGGGAACCGCCGGTCCGCCGCGTCTTGCCACACCGGCGGCAGGGGATGGCGCCCCGCCCGCTGCCGCGCGTGGATCGCCACCACGTAGCCGCCGTGCGCCGGCACGGCCGAGAACCCGAGCAGCCGGGCCGCGGGCACCGTGCGCTCCACCGCGAGCGCCGGGCGGGCGGGCGGGTCGAGCAGGTCGGCGCGGACGGCGGTCAACGGTTCGACCGACAACGAGCGCAGGTACGGCGGGGCGACCTCGCGGTACAACGTGCGGAACGCCGAGAGCCGATGGTACGGCGTCGCCCCGAGCCAGCTCGCATGCAGGTGGATCACGTCCGGGAGCCGCTCGCCGAACAGGTAGTCCGGGCCGAGCGCCGGGCGGCGGGCGCGGGCGCGGGCGAGCGCGCGGTCGGCGAGGCCGGCCAGGTCGAGGATCTCGAGGCCGGAGCGGTACGACAGGCCGCCGATGTCGACCTCGGCGATGAGCGGCGGGCGTCCGAGGTGCAGGCGGCCGGCCAGCGCGCGGTAGCCCGCGACGCGCCCGGCCACGACCTTGAGGTCGATGTCGCGCCGCGCCGCGATCGCCTCCCGCTGCTCGGCCCAGTCCTGCGCCCCGAACGCCAGCAGCGCCGCGACCGCCGCCACTCCGAGCCACGCGGGGAGGCGGCCGAGTGTCCACCGTGACGCCGGTTCGCCCCCCGCCAGGCCGACCAGCCCCGCCGCCGACAGGACGGCGAGCGGGCCCATCGCCGGCTGGAGGAAGCGGTACTCGGCCATCCAGTCCCCGCCGGCGTAGAGCACGAAGCCCAGCGCGAACAGGAGTTGCAGCAGGGCCGCCGACGACAGCGCCTGCCCCTCGCGCCACAGCGGCGCCGCCGCCCACAGCGGGATCGCGAAGTACCACCACCGATCGCGCAGGAACGACTTGAGGTACACCCAGCCGGGCGCCGAGCCGTCGGTCAGCGACCACCACAGGCCGCGCCCCGGCACCTTGGCCCAGTAGGTGTTCGGCACCCAGTCGCGGAACAGCAGCCATCGCAGCGCGACCAGCAGCACGACCAGCCCGCCGAAGATCGCCGCCGCCCGCCACCGCCGCCCGGCGGGCGACCAGGCCAGCCGCACGCCGACCGCGATCGCCCCGTAGGCCGCCCCCTCCGGTCGCGTCCAGGCGAGCAGCCCCGCGGTGACGCCGAGCGCCGTGTCGGCGCCCGGGTGCCGCGGCGCGTGATGCAGCGCCAGCAGCGCCCCGATCTGGAGCGCCGTCAGGAGTCCCCCCTCCAGGCCGGCCGCGAGCCAGTAGTCGAAGCCGCACCAGTAGACCGCCAGCCCGAGCGGCGCGAGGGCGAGCACACGCGCGGCCCCGCGGAGCCGGAGGTGGACGAACAGGCACAGCAGGGCGAGCGCCACGGTCGCGAGGCCGACGTTGAGCGCCTTGCTGGCCGGGTCGAGGTCGTCGGAGAAGCGGGCGATCGGGGCCAGCAGCAGCACCTGCAGCGGATTGGAGAACCCCTCGGTCGGCGCCTCTCCGGGCGTCATCCGCAGGCCGTTGCCGGCGGCGAGGTTGTCGGCGTAGGCGTAGGTGATGCCCGCGTCGTCGACCGTGGCGCCGCCGTACCGCTCCAGCACATCGACGGCGTACAGCACGGCGGCGGCGACGAGGCCGGCGAGCATCGCG
>JAAZOP010000118.1 GCA_012797735.1 Myxococcales bacterium | reverse complement strand
TCGGCCCAGGATCCGGCCCAGGTCGATGCCGTGGGCCCGGGCCACCTCCAGGAGCTGGGCGAAGGCGGCGGCCAGCGGCGACAGCGGCGAGCCCGCCGGGCCGGCGGCGCCGCCCCACTGCGTGACGCTGATGCGCCCGAACTGGCTGCCGAACGCCCGGGCGATCTCGGGCAGCGCCTGGAGCACGAACTCCTCCGCGACGCGGTTCTCGCCGACCGCGTTCTCGACCTCGCGCATCGCCGACCGGAACGCCACCTGCGCCTCGTTCGCCGCCTGCTCGCCCCGCACCTCGTCGAGCTTCCGGTCCAGCCGGCCGCGGGACACCACCCGCTGGCGCCGCTCGGCCGCCTCGATCTTGAAGTCGGCGATCGACTCGTTGGCCTCGACGCGGGCCCGATCCAGCGCCAGGATCAACGCCTCCGTGGCCTGCCGGACGCGGGTCACCGCCTGCTCCTTCTCCAGTTCGCGCGTCGCCTGCGCCTGCTCCGCTTCGATCCGCCGCTCCTTGAGCTGCTGCTCGTGCGCGATCCGCGCCGCCTCCACGCGGGCCTCCGCCTCCGCCTCGGCCGCCTCCTTGCGCTCCTGCGACGCGATCGCCTCGAGTTGCACGGCCGACTCGGCGGCCAGCTCCCGCACCCTGCGCTGCTTCTCCGCCTCGGCCACCTGCTCGCGGGCGCGGGCGTCCTCGACGGCCTTGCGCGTGGCCGCCGAGCGGGCCAGGTCGTCGATCTCCTGCTGCACGCGGATCTCGGTCTCCTTCGCCGTCCGCTCGGCGGCCAGACGCTCCTCGCGCGCCCGGCGCTCGCGCTCCAGGCGCGCGAGTTCCGCGTTGAGCAGCACGCGGCTGCGGTGCTCCTCCTGCATCGCCTCGAAGATCTCGCGACTCACCACGAACACGTCCTGGATGTGGATCGTCGCCACCTCGATGCCCCACCCGTTCTCGCCGCCGACGACCTGGCTGACCTCGCGCCGCAGCTCCGCCGCGATCTCCTCCTTGCGCTTGCGGATGCACTCCTCGACGGTCATGTTCGAGACGAGCCACTTCGCCGTCGAACGGCACATGTCCGCGATCGCGAACGCCAGCTTCTGCTCGGCCCGCTCCCGGAACGAGAAGTTGAACAGCCGGTACGTGCGCTGCGGGTCCGCGATGCGGTAGATGCCCATGCCGCGGATCCGGACGTCGACGTTGTCGGCCGTGATCTGGTTGGCGGAGAAGAAGACCTCCTTGAGGCTCGTGGGCAGGATCGCCACGGTGTCCGTCGGCCACTTGAAACAGGAGGCTCCCTGGCCGCTGCTCCGCGCCCGCAGCTTCCCCCGCCGGTAGTGGATCAGGTACTCGCTCGGCTTCGCCGAGATGAAGCCCCACGACTTCAGCTTGTACGGATCCTCGACCGGACGCCCCGCCCGCCAGCGCTCCCCGCCCGTCTCCCCGTCCCCGACGGCCGCGCCGTTGCCGTGCTCGTCCTCCGAAACCGACGCGCCGGCCGGCTCGTCGCGGCCGCCGGGCGGCCGGACGGCCGCCGCCGCCGCTCCCGGGGTCTTGAGGGTCACGATCCTGCTCGCCGGAGTTGCCATCGCCCATCACCTCCGGTCCCGCAGAATGCGCCGGGCGTGCCAACCACGCGCCTCGGCGCGACGAACCGGCGACCGGACCCGCCGCACAGCGACGCCCGGGCCCCCCTCCCGACCGGCTACGACTGATCCTCGCCGGACCGGCCGGTCCCGGATTCGAGCAGCCCGAGCGCCTCCGCCAGGCGCACCGCCTCCTCGGGGCGCCGAGACCGCTCGCGAACGAACGCCGACGGCCCGGGGCAAACGCCGGCCCGGCCGGCCTGCACAAGAAAGGTGCGGCTTGTGCGCCCGCCGTGCCCCGTTGCATCGCCTCCGGCGGGCGCGTAGGATGGGGCGCATGTCGAAAGACAAGGGCGAACCGCGGCCGGCGGGGGGGACGCTGCTGGGGAAGGCGAGACAGGCCTTCGAGCGGTACGACTTCGCCAAGGTGGAGGAGTTGACGAGCCGGGCGGCGGAAGCCCCGAGCGCCGGAAACGCGGAGCTCCTCCTTCTCCGCGTGCGGGCGCTCGCCCGGCGCGGCCGGGTCCGGACCGCGCTGGAGACCGCCGAGGCGGTCCTGGAATCGCCGTCGCTGCCTCCCGAGCTGGCCGGCGCCTTCCGCGTCGAGCAGGCCCGGCTGCTCTACGACGCGGCCCGGCACGATTCCGCGCTGCGGGCGGTCGAGCAGGGCCAGGCCGTCGCCCGCCCCGAAGAACGACGCCAGCTCGAGATCCTCCGGGCTCTGGCAATCTCCGGGCGGGGCGACCAGGAGACGGCGCGGGAGATCCTGGAATCGATCGCGCAGAACGCGCGCGCGGAGAACCGGCCGGACGTCGAGGCGGAGGTGCTTTCGCGGCTGATGCTCGTCGCCCACCGCTCGGCGAACCACGCCCGCCTCGAGGAACTCGGACATCGCGTGATCGAGATCGCCGGCGCGAAGGACAGCCTCGCCCTCGCCCGCGCCCACCGCTACCTCGCCGTCGCCTGCGGGGTCCAGCAGCGCTACGCCGAGGCGCTGGAGCACCATCGCCGGGCGATGCAGGTCTACCGCTGCCTCAACGACCCGCTGGGTCTGGCCCGCGAGCGGCTCAGCCTGGGCCTGCACTACATCGACATGGGGGAGCCGGAGCTGGCCGAGGTCTGCCTGGCCGAAGGGTTGAAGATGGCCGAGAACTGCGAGGACGTGACGCTCCGCTCGACGGCCTTCGCACGCCTCGGCACGTTCGCCCTCTCCCAGGGCAAGGCGGAACAGGCGCTCGAGTACTTCCAGCGCGACCTGGGTCTGACGCGGGACACGGAGGCGGTGCACAACCGCGCCTTCCCCCTGCGCAACATCGGCCGCGCCCTCACCCTGCTCGGCCGCTTCCAGGAGGCCGAACGCCACTTCGCCGAGAGCCGGGAGGCGTTCGAGACGGTCGGCGACCGGGTCAACGTCGCGATGACCCTCTTCGACTGGGCGGTCGCCAAGTCCGCCACCGCCGCGGGCGCCGCCGAAGCCCTCGCCCTCGTCCAGGAAGGCCGCGCGATGCTCGAGTCCCTCGGCCGGCGCCACATGCTGCCGCATGCCGACATCGCCGAGTCGCACGCGCACTTCCGCCTCGGGAACATCGAGCGGGCCGAGGACCTGTTCGATCGCGCCGCCGCCGCCTGGCTCGAGAAGCAGAACCTCGCCCGCGTGGCGGAATCGGCCATCCGCTTCGGGAACCTCCTGGCCGAGGCCGGGGATCTGGGGCGCGCGATCCGGGTCCTCCAGAAGGGCCTCGACGCGGCGATCCGCGGGAGCTACGGCGAACTCGTCCGCCGGTTCGTCGCCCGCATCACCGAACTCGACCGCGAAGCGCTCGTGCTCCAGCCGATCCGCTCCAACCCCGATTTCGCCCTCTCCGACGCCGAGACCGCCGCGCCGGCCCGGGCCGAGGAGATCGTCGGCATCAGCCCCGCGATCGAAACCGTCCGGGAACTCGTCCGCCGCGTCGCCCCCACCGACGTCCCGGTCCTGGTCACCGGCGAGAGCGGCGTCGGGAAGGAACTGGTCGCCCGCGCCATCCACGGCAGCTCCCCCCGCCACGCCCGGCCGCTCGTGGTCGTCAACTGCGGCGCCATCCCCGAAGGCCTCGTGGAGGCGGAGCTGTTCGGCCACCGCAAGGGCGCCTTCACCGGCGCCGTGCGCGACGCCCCCGGAAAACTCGTCCTGGCCGACGGCGGCACCGTCTTCCTCGACGAGGTGGGCGACCTGCCGCTCTCCGCCCAGGTCAAGATCCTCCGCTTCCTCCAGAGCGGCGAGGTGCACACCGTGGGCGATGCGGCCGCCTCGGCCCGCCGCGTCAACGTCCGCGTCATCGCCGCGACGAACCGCGACCTGGCCCGCATGGCCGCCGACGGCCGGTTCCGCTCCGACCTGCTCTTCCGCCTGAACACGTTCCCGATCCGCGTCCCGCCCCTGCGCGAACGCCCGGAGGACATCCGGCCGATCGCCGAACATCTCATGCGCACCGACCCGGTCTTCCGCAGCCGCGGCATCGTCAAGGTGTCGCGGGCCGCCATGGACGCCCTGCGCCGGCACACCTGGCCGGGGAACGTCCGCGAACTGCACGGGGCCCTCGTCTACGCCGCCGTCCTGGCCCGCGGCGACACCCTGCAGAGCCACGTCCTTCCGGAGAGCGTCACCGGCTGCGTCGAGCCCGCCTCCCCGGCGACCTTCCCGACCCTCCAGGAGGTCCAGCGAGAGCACGTCGCCCGGGCCCTGGAACTCGCCGGCGGCAACCAGAGCAGGGCCGCCGAACTGCTCGGCGTGCACCGGAACACCCTGCGGAACTGGATGCTCTTCGGCCGCGACCGCCCGGAACCCCGCCGCCCCGAATCCCGATCCGCCTCGCCACCAAAGGGCCGGTCGCCGTCCCCGACCCGCTCGAAACCATAGCCCTCCCTGCCGCCCGCCAGCTCGCCCAACGCCCGGCCCCCAGCGTCCGGCCGCGACCCTGGCACGAACCCTGCACCTTCCGCTCCCCGCGGCGCCCGATGCGGGGGCCGAAGGAGGCCGACCATGAAGAAAGGGACAACCGAAATCGCGATCGTGCTCGACTGCAGCGGCTCGATGGACGCGATCCGCGACGATGCCGTCGGCGCCTTCAACGCCTTCCTCCGGGAGCAGCAGGGACAGCCCGGAGACGCCCGGCTCACCCTGGTGCTGTTCCACCACTCCGTCCGCGTCGCGGCGCGAGGCGTGGATCTCCGAAGGGCCCGGCCGCTCGACCGCGCGTCGTTCGTCCCGAACGGCGGCACCGCGCTGCTCGACGCCGTCGGCTGGACCGTGGACGACCTGGCGACCCGCATCCTGGACCTGCCGGAGGAGGAGCGCCCCGAGCGGGTCGTGGTGGCGATCCTGACGGACGGCCGGGAGAACAGCTCGCGCCACTACACGCGCGACGCGATCTTCTCGCGCATCCGCCTGCGCACGGAGGTCGACGGCTGGACGTTCGTGTACCTCGGCGCGGACCAGGACGCGTTCGACGAGGCGCGTTCGATCGGGATCCCGGACGAGCGGAGTTCCGTGTACGCGGCGACCGGCGCGGGGACCTACGCCGGCATGAGCCGCATCAGCCGCGTCGTCTCCGACGTGCGCTCGTCCGGCTCGGTGTCCCTCGACTGGGACGGCCGCCCGCACGACCGCAAGCGCAACCTCCACTGACCCGCGCCCGCCGTTCGATCATCCACCGCTCGGCCCGCCGAAACGCGGTATCATCCTCCTTGTCGTCGGAGGACGCGCATGGGGAAGCCGACCTGGGTCCGGATGGAGCGGTTGCTCGACGCGCTGGAGAACCAGCGCTACGGGAAGACGGTCGCCGAGCTGGCCGAGATCTGCGGACTCACCAGGCGCAGCGTGCAACGCTACCTCCGGACGCTCCAGGACGAGGGCCTCATCGAACCGGCCGGGCTCGACCCGAACCGGCGGCAGCGCTGGCGCCTCACCGAGTTCGGCAGGCGGCCGGTCCGCATCGCGTACTCGATCGGCGAACTGCTCGCCCACCGGCTCGCCCTCCAGTCGGCCGCGCCGCTCGTCCAGGACACCGAGCTCCAGGACGCCCTGCGGTCCCTCGCGGTGAAGATCGAGTCGGCCCTGCCCGACCGCTTCCGCAGGATGGCGCGCGACGTGGCCCTGGCCCTCCCGGTCCGGTCCTTCCCGCGGAAGGCGGTCCGACCCGCCGCCCAGGTGATCGAAGACGTCCTGGAGGCCGCCATCCGCCACCAGGTGCTGGAGGCGGAATATCGGCCGGTCCACGGCCGGGGCGCGACCCGACGCTATCGACTCAAGCCTCTCGCCGTCTTTCCGCACCGCGGAGCGCTGTACGTCGCGGCGATCGCGGGCGACCACACCACCCCGGTCAACTTCGCCCTGGAACGCTTCGTCTCGGTGGAACCCACCCAGGAGAGCTTCGAGCCCCCGGCCGGTTTCGACGCCGGCGAGTTCGTCCGGCGGTCGTTCGGCGTGTTCGACGGCCCGGTCGAGGAGGTGCGCGTGCGCTTCTCGGCGCAGGTCGCCCCCGTCGTCCGCGAACGCGTCTGGCACGAGTCGCAGACCGTGCACGACCTCCCCGACGGCGACATCGAGGTCCGCTTGCGGGCCTCCGGTTGGCCCGAGATCCGCGCCTGGATCCTCTCCTACGGCGAACACGCCGAACTCCTCGAGCCGGCCGCGCGACGCGACGAGATCCGACGCGAACTGGCCGCGATGGTCGAACGGTACCGATAGGCGCCCGGCCGGCCGGGTCCGCCGAGGCGCAGCGCGCCAGCCGCTCGCCGGAATGGATGAGCGGCCGCGACAGAACCTGACGCGACCGCGCGCCCGCCGGGTCGTCCGGGCGTTGACCTTCCTGCACGGCGATGGAATCCTCATGACCGTCGCCCCGGAGGGTCGCCGGCTCCCGCTTCCGGGTTCGCCGAGTTGCCCGGTGGAACCCGAGGCGCGCCATGGGTCGGACGGGCGTCGTCGGGGCGGACACAAGGTGAGGAGCCGATGAGGTTCGTGCACACGGCGGACTGGCAGATCGGGATGCAGGCCGCACAGGCCGGGGCCCGGGCGGAGGAAGTCCGACAGGCGCGCTTCGCGGCGGCGGCAAGGGTGGTCGAACTCGCGAACGAGCGCGGAGCCGATTTCCTCGTGTTGGCGGGCGACACCTTCGAGGACGGCGCGGTCGATCCCCTGCTCGTGCGGCGCGTCGTCGATCTTCTCTCGCGCGCGTCGTGCCCGGTGTTCGTCCTGCCGGGAAACCACGACCCCCTCGGGCCGGGTTCGGTGTTCCGACACGCGGCGTGGCGCGAGGCGGCGCCGAAGGTCCGCGTGTTCGAGACGCCCGCGCCGGTCGAGGCGGCCGGCGCCGTCCTGCTTCCCTGCCCGACGGAAGCGCGGACGTCCATGGAAGACCCGACGGCGCGCATCCCCGCGCGCCACGGCGACGCCCGCATCCGGATCGGCGTCGCGCACGGGTCGCTGCGGGACCACGGATTCGAGGTGAAGCCCGACGACTTCCCCATCACCTCCGGCGCGCCGATGCGGGCCGACGTCGACTACCTCGCCCTGGGACACTGGCATTCGACCCTGGTCGAGCCGGGTCCGGACCGGGCCCGCCTGGCCTATCCCGGCACGCCCGAACCGACCGGCTTCGGCGAGAAGGACTCCGGTCACGCCCTGGTCGTGACGATCGACGGACCCGGCCGCCCGGCGCGGGTCGAGGGGGTCGACACCGCGGAACTGACCTGGACCGCGCGCGACGAGACGATCGCCCGCGACGAGGACGTCGCGGCGCTGCGCGCGGCGATCGACGCCATCCCGAACCCGGGCCGGACCCTGCTCCGTCTGCGGATCCGGGGCGTGGCTTCCCCGGCGGCGGCCGAGGCGCTCGATGCCGTCGAGGAGGTCGCGGCGGCGCGGTTCCTGCTGGCGCGTGTGGAACGGGATGAGGTGCTGCCCCAACCTCGAGATGCGGCGTCGTGGACCGCGGCCGTCCCGGACGGCGTGGCCCGCACCGTGGTCGAACGGCTCCTGGCCCTGGCCGCCGACGACCAGGAGCCGCGGCGCAGGAGAGTCGCGGCCCGCGCGCTGGCGCACCTGGTCGCGACCGCCCGGAGGATGTCGTCATGAGGCTCCGGAGCATCGCGCTCGAGGGGTTCCGCTGCTTCGGACCGAAAACCGTCATCGGGCCGCTGGACGAGCGGCTGAACGTGATCCATGGTCCGAACGGCGCCGGCAAGTCGACGCTCCTTCTCGCCGTCGAGAGGACCCTCTTCGACCGTCCGGACAGCACGGACACCGACATCCAGGCCCTGGTCCCGTGGGGCGCGGACGTGCTCCCGCGCGTCGAGATCGAGTTCTCGATGCCGGAGGGGACGTTCCGCCTGTCGAAAGCCTTCGGCCGGCGAGGCGAGGCCCGCCTGTGGAAGCTGGAGGGAGACGTCGCGAGCCCGGTCCGGGAAGGCGCCACGGCGGTCGAGTGGGCCCGCGAGATCCTCGGCGGCCAGGCCCCCAGCCGCGGGGCGACGAAACCCGAACACCGCGGGCTGGCCCAGGTGCTCTTCGTGGCGCAGGGCGGTCTGGACCTGCCGGAACGACTCGGGCCGGGCGCGAGCGAACGACTTCGCGCAATCGTCGGCGGCACGGCCGTGGACCCGGTGACGCGCGCGATGGCCGCGGAGATCGATCGCCAGTACCTGGCCTCTTTCACCCCCGGCGGGAAGCCGAAGAAGGGCAGCCCGGCGGAGTCGCTCGCGGAACAGGCCGATCGGGCGCGACAGGAACGCGACACCGCGAAAGCCGACTGGGAGCGGATCGATGGCCTGCAGGATGCGGTCGCGCGGACGGCCGATGCCGTCGCGGCGTCGGAGCGGAAGCGCGACGAACTGCACGCCGAGAAACAGCGACTCGCCCCGCGCGTCCGGCGATACCGGGAACTGGTGCAGCAGCGCGATGAGGCGCAGCGCGCGAAAGAGGCGGCCGAGGCGGCGTTCCGCGAAATCGCCGAGCGCATCGACCGGATCGGCCAGCTCCGCAGGAGGGAGGACGAGCTCCGCGCCGCACTGCGGTCGGCCGAATCGAAGACCGCCCAGGCCAGCCAGACACACCTGCAGGCTCGGGGCGCCGCCGACGAGGCGACGCGGCGGCGCCAGGAGCACGAGGAACGGGAACGCGCCGTACGGGAGGCCGAGGAACTGGCCGCTCACGCCCGCGAGTTCCACGACGCCGCGGCCGCGATCGCGGAGCTCGAACCGAGGCTCGAACGGATCGCGAAGCTGCGCGGCGAGATCGGCCGGCTGGAAGAGCAGGCGGCGAAGATCCCGGACCTGTCGGGCAGGCACATCAAGAAGCTGCGCGACGCCCTGGCCGAGGAACGGAGCGCCGGCGAGGCCCTCGAGGCCCTCAAGCTGCACGTGACCGTCCGCGCCCTGCGGAAGACGTCCGTCGAAGTCGATGGGAAGACGATCGACCTCGAGGCCGGCGCCACGGAGAAGCTCGACTCCGAGGGATCCCTCACCTTGCAGGTCGGGACTCTCGCCGAACTGGCGATCGCCGGACCCGTGACGGATGTGACGGGCGCGCGCGACCGCCTGACGAAGGCCAGGGCCGCCGTCCGCGCGCTGGCCAGCGAGTTGGGATCCGATGTCCCGGAGGAGTTGGAAGAGCGCAGGGCGCGCCGCGCCGAGATCGTCAAGGCCCTGGAGGTCCACCAGGCAAGGCTCGCGGACTGGCTCGGCGACGCCGAGACCGAGGAGGAACTCCAGAAGCGGCTGTCGAGCGCGCGCGCCCGGCGCGATGGAATCCTGCGCCTCCATCCGAACTGGAAGGCGGCGCCGCCCGACCCGGAGGAGCAGGCGCGCGCGGCGTCCGCGTCCCGCGAGGATTTCGACAGGACCGCCCGTCACCTGCGCAGGGAAGAGGAGGCCGCGCGCAGTGCGGTCGACCGGGCGGCGCAAGCCCTGGAACAGGCGCGCGCGGCCGAAGCGAAGGTCCGATCCGATCTGGAAGGGGTCGTCGGGGAGCTGCGTGCCACGGCCGGCGACGGATGCACCGACGAGGAGCGCGCGCGCAAGCGGATGGAGCAGTCCGTGGCGCTCCAGCGCGCCGAGGACGCCCTGCGGCAGGCGTCCGCGGCCCTGGAGGAGTTCCCGGAGGATCCGACGGCGGAGTACGAGCGCGTCGACCGGGCCCTGCAGGACCTCCAGGACGAACTGCCGGCCACGACGGCCGAACTCGGGCGCAGGCAACAGGCTCTGGAGGAGGCGCTGGCGGCCGCACCGTACGCCCGCCTGGCGGCCTGCGAGGAGAGGCTCGCCGAGATCGAACGAGCGTTGGACCGGGCGCGTCTCGACGCCGACGCGATCGCGCTGCTCCATGCGCTGTTCGTGGAGGAGCGCGACCGGGCCACGGCGTTGCTCTTCCAGCCGGTCGCCGAGCGCGTGGTGCCTCGCCTGCGGCGGCTGGTCGGGCCCACGGTGAGCGAGGTCGAGTTCGACGAGCAGTTCAGGCCGGCGGGCCTGCGGCTCCGCGGCGTGCAGGACCGGGTGAGCCCCGACGACCTCTCCTTCGGAACCCGGGACCAGCTCTCGCTGCTCGTCCGCATCGCGCTGGGCGAGATCGTCGCCCGCGAAGGACGCCTCCCGATCGTGCTGGACGATCCGCTCGCCCACGCGGACGCCTCCCGTCTCCGGCGATTCCTCGGGATCCTGGAAGACGCCTCGAAGCACTTGCAGGTCATCGTCCTGACCTGTCGCCCGGACGACTACCGTGGCCTCGCTGCCGGCAGGTTCCTCCCCCTCGAGCACCCCGGCGAACCCCCGGCGGCCGCACCGGGCTCTCCCTGACCCGCCGGCCCTTGAACCGGCCCTCCGGGTCCCAAGCGCCGGGCCGGGGCGCCCCCGCGGTCGTCGTGGACGGTCGCGCCGACCTCGCGCCCCCGGACCACGTCGAGCGGTTCGCCGACCGGATCGGTTCCCCTTCGATCCGCGATCTCGCGTTGTCCTCGAGCGACCCCACCGGGATTTGAACCCGGGTTACCGACGTGAGAGGCCGGCGTCCTAACCACTAGACGATGGGGCCACGGTCTAGGGCCGCACAAGCGGCGGGGGGACCTTTAGCCGAGGCCCATGAAGCGTGTCAAGGGGAATCCGGCGGTTCGGTCGCAGCGCGGGCATCAGGCGCATCCGGTCCGGGACGAGCGGCTCGGTCGAAGGCGCGCCGGCGTCCGCGTCCTTCGACGGCTCGGCCCCGACCCATGCCGGCGGCGGGCCGCCGATCGCCGGCGGCGGGCCGGCGACCGGCGTCAGCCCGTTGCGAAGCACGTCCTCCACCCGCGCGTAGAGGAACTCCGCCATCGCCGGAGCCAGGTCCGCATGCACGTGGATCAGTTGCTCGGCATGCGCCTCCGAGGTGTACGTCCGGAGCGCCGCCCGGTCCCGGAACATCAACCCGATCGACCGCACCGTCTTGGCCTGGGAGCCCAGGCCGTCGGCGAGGTCGTGGGCCGACATCGCCGTCCGAGCGCCGGCCGCGGCGAAGACGGACACGCCGGTCGGGCGCAACCGGTTGCCCAGCGGTTCCCAGAGGGTGATGCCGTGGCCGTTGGCGACGGGCGAGACGAGCGCCACGGCGGCGAGCGGGGGGATCGCGGCGTCGCCGGCGAGGTTGCCGGCCGCGGCCACGGCGAGCGTTCCGCCGAAGCCGAGTCCGACGAGAGCCCAGGCGGAGCGAGGGACGGGGGCGCCGCCATCGACGGACGGCAGGCCGCCGCCGGCGGTCACCGCGCGCACCACCTGCTCCACGTCCCGCACGAGCTGCCACCAGCTCCGCGGGTCGTCCACGGGCACGCCTTCGATGAACTCCGCGCCGGCCTGCGCCGTCGCGGCGGCCGGTTCGCCCGCGCCAGCCGTTTCCGGCGGCGCCGGCGCGTCGTCCGGCGCCGTTCCGCCGTCCGCGTCCGCCGCCGGGGCGGCGGGTCGCGAGCGGAGGTCGAACGAGACGAGGTCGTACGGGGTGCGCTCCGCCAGGACTTC
>JAAZOP010000117.1 GCA_012797735.1 Myxococcales bacterium | reverse complement strand
TCGCCCCGGGGCGAGGGGGATGCGGGCGCGCGCCGGCTCCGGCACGACGCGCTTGGGCCGGCGGCCGCGACGCGCTAGGCTCCGGGGCGCCCGGCGACGGTGCCGGGCGCGGGAGGCAGGACGATGCGACGGACGTGGGGTCGGCTGGCGGCGGCGGCGGCGCTGGCCGCGGTGTGGGTTTCGGGCTGCGGCGACGACGACACCTCCGCCCCGGACGACGGCGCGACGGAGTCCGACGGCGCGGATGCGGACGGGGACGGGGACGCGGATGCGGCCGTCGAGGCGGAGGGGGCGGACGGGGACGGGGACGCGGGGGCGGACGTCGAGGCGGACGGGGACGGGGAGGCGGAGGCCGGTGCGGACGCGGATGGAGACGGGGACGCCGACGGCGGCCACCTGTGTCCTCGCGACCCGGCGCCGGCGGACCGGCGGCGGTACGTGGTGGTCTCGCGGCCGTACGACGCCTCCGGCGCGGGCGCTGCGACCTACGAGGTGCTGGCGCTGGGCACGGGCGGGGAGCTGGAGCGGGGCGGGGCGACCTTCTCGATGGGCCGGAGCACGGCCGGGGAGATCGCGTTCACGCCGGACGGGGAGCTGGGGTTCGTGGCGCAGGAGGACGGCACGGTCGGCGTGTTCCGGCTCGACGGGGCGGGGACGCCCGAGGTGCTGGCGGCGGGCCTGGAGGGGGCGTTCTACGCCTCGTCCGTGACGATCGACCCGCTGGGGGACGTGGCCTACGTGCTGGACAGCGAGTGGCGGGCGGCGGACGGCGGCGGTGGGATCTACGCGCTGCGCATCGGGTGCGACGACTCGGTGTTCGACGCGGGGATGGTGGCGCCGGCGAAGCTGCCGTATGCGATGGAGTTCGTGCCGGGGCGGCCGGACCGGACGGTGGTGGCGGCGGCGGACATCCTGGACGTGACCGTCGGGCCCGACGTGCACCTGCTCGACTGGGGGACGTCGCCGGCGGTGTTGTCGCGGGCGGACGCGTTCGGCGACGACGAGCAGATCGTCTCGGCCGGCGCGGTGACGCGCGACGGGCGCTACGCGCTGTTCGCCGACAACGCGGCGTTCTCGGGGATCCCGAACCGGGTGGCGGTGGTGGCGATCGACGGGGACGGGCTGCGGGCGGTGGGGATGCTGGAGCCGTTCGACGACCCGGTGGCGCTGGCGGCCTCGCCGTTCGACGACGCCGTGCTGGTGGCGCTGGGGTTCGGGGACGCGATCGAGTGGCTGTCGTACGACCCGGCGCATCCGGACGAACCGTTCGTGGCGATGGGTCCGCTGGCGTACGCGGGCGGCCGGCCGCAACTGCCGTCGGCGGCCGTGCAGGTGGAACGCGGGACCCTGGCGGGACTCGTGCTCGTGGCCGAGGTCTCGGGGATCCGGCGGGTGCGGTTCGACGGTGCGGGCGGAGTCGAGGACCTCGGGCGCTTCGAGTTCGGCTCGGGGCTGGACAACATCGTGGGGGCGATCGGCGTGCAGCCGTGACGGCGGGCGGGACGGGTCGCGCACGGGTTGCCGCGACGGCCGGAAGACGCTAAGGTCGCGGCGTTCGTGGGGACGGGGTCGGGCTCCCGGCGACAGGGTCCGGGGCGCGCCGGCCGGCGCGGAGGCGACCCCCGGGAGGACGCGATGACGAAGCGGAGGATCGGGCTGGGCCTGGCGCTCGCGGCGTTGGCCGCGGCGTCGAGTTGCAAGAAGGACGACGGCAAGCAGGCCGTGCAGAAGTTCCACAGCGAGTTCCTCTCGCTGCACGACGACGGCGTGCGGAAGGGCTTCTTCGAATGCCTGTACGGCGAGCCGAACCTGCCGCCGGAGGCGGGGAAGTTCATCGAGAAGATCAAGCGGCGCTTCGACTCGGACCCGGCCGGCTTCATCACCGAGAAGTCCCAGGGCTGCCGCGAAACGCTCGAACAGGCGATCGACAAGGTCCGGTTGCTCACCGCGCCGACGGCCGAGTTGGGGTCGGCGCGCGACGCCTACACCGACGCCGCGACGGCGATGGCCGATGCCTGGACCAAGGTGCACCAGGCGTTCCTCGACTACCAGACGGTCGACGACGCCCGGATCGAGTTCAACGGCACGTACGCGCCGCTCCTGGAGAAGGCGGGCAACCGCGGCTGGGCGATCATCCAGAAGTTCGAGAAGCCCGAGGAACTGCAGGCGTTCCTCGACCAGGACCCCGGCAACAAGGAGGCGCTGCTGGGCGCCTACCGCTACCTCAACTTCGTCCTGTGCATCCTCCGGGCCTACGACGTCGACCCGAACTCGCTGCTGATCGAGGACACCAAGGCGGCGGACGAGGGTCGGGCGTACCTGCTGGGGGTCAAGGCGTTGCGGGACAAGCTGACCAGCCTGTGCACCGGTGCCTACGGGACGCCGACGAACATCCTCGAGTGGGTGCAGCGGGTGAAGACGCAGTGCTACGCGACGCTCGAGGCGCCCGAGCCGGCGAAGCCCGAGCTGTTCGAGAAGATCATGTTGTGGTGGTCGAGCGACGGGGCGCGGGACGCCTCGGGCGAGGCCTACTCGTCGTACGCCGCGATCGGCGACACCTGCCTCAAGCAGACCATCGACCTCGACGCGCCGCTCAAGGAGTTCCTCCGGGTCTACGCCGAGTTCCAGAAGGCGGCCGTCAGGATGAACGAGGCGCTGGCCGCCGCGCGCTAGCCGCCGCTCTCTCCCTTCAGTTCTTGCCCGTCCCGTCGCCGGGCGGCCGTCCGGTCGTCTGCAGTTGCGTGGCGACGTGGGGTCCGAGCGACTCCCGGAGGAGGTCCTCGACCATGCGGTGAACGGCCAGGCGGGATTCCTCCGTCTCGTAGACGAACTCGATCCCCATCCCGGGCTCTTCCCCGGGCTTCTCCTCGCCGTCCTGGATCGTCCACTTCACGCGACCGGACAGTTCGATCGGCTTCTCGAGGGTCGGGACGTGGAGGTGGAAGACGAAGGCGGTGCCGATGCCGAGGGGGTTGCGGGTCTTGATGAAGGTGCCGCCCTTGGAGATGTTGCGGGTGAAGTCGGCGAAGAAGGTGTTCAGCCGCTTGTACTCGACCTTGAGTTCGATCGGCTTGCGCGGATGCAGGCGCCGATTCTGGCTGCCGGTCATCGTCTCGCCTCCATTCCAGGGCCCCCCGGGTCGCGCGTCGATTCCGGCGCGGTTTCCGTCGTGGACCGCGCCTGAGTCTATACGGGGGGCCGGGGAGAGAGTCAAGCGGGCCCCCCAGGCTCGCCGGGTGTCGCCGAAGTCCGCATCGCCGGCCGGCGCGAGACTTCGGGCTCCAGGAGCGGCATGGCGATCGTGATTCCGCCGGCCTGCAGCCTCGAGCCCGGAGCCTGGTGCCCGTCCGGCATTGGCGGCGGCGACTTTGGCGCCCTGCCCAGACTTGAGTTCGTTGGGGGGGCGGGCTAGACTGCACAGTGCCGGACTGTGCGTGGATGAGCGCGAACGTTCCACTTCCCGTCGTTCCCGGCTACCGTCTGATCCGCGCGATCGGCGCGGGGGGGATGGGGTCCGTCTACGAGGCGGAGAAACTGTCCACCCACGAAACCTTCGCGATCAAGCTGATCCGGGAGCATCTGACGGCGGAGCACTCATACCTGACCCGTTTCGAGCGGGAGATCCAGGTGTTGCGGGCGATCCGCCACCCGAACGTGGTGGACGTCTACGAGTGGTCCTTCGGCGACCCGGAGCAGGGGATCCGGCCGTACGTGGTGATGAAGCTGCTCGAGGGGGAGTCGGTCGAGCAGCTTCTGCGGCGCGAGAAGATCCTGCCGCCGCCGCTGGCGGTCGGGATCATGTTGCAGACGCTCGAGGGGTTGGCGGCGGCGCACGGCCAGGGCGTGCTGCACCGGGACCTCGGGCCGTCCAACATCTTCCTGGAGCGGACGCCGAGCGGCAAGTTGAGCGTGAAGCTGCTGGACTTCGGGCTGGCGCGGGCGATGTTCGGCGAGGACGCGGGCCGGGCGGTGACCCAGGAGGGCACGCTGATGGGCAAGCCGGCCTACGTGGCGCCGGAGCACTTCCTGTCGCAGCCGTTGGACGAGCGGGCGGACCTGTACGCCTGCGGCGTCGTGCTGTTCCGGATGCTGGCCTGCCGGCTGCCCTACAAGTCGACCGATGCGCAGATGTTGTGGGTCGAGCGGTGGGCGGATCGCGAGACGCTGGCCGAATTGCCGTCCGTCCGGGCGTTCGTGCCGGACGTTCCGGAGTCCGTGGCCGTGGTGGTGGCGCGCGCCCTGCGCAAGAACCCGGCGCAGCGCTACCGCACGGCCCGGGAGATGCAGGGCGAGCTCCTGCAGGCCGAGGCGTCGCTGGGAACGGTCGCCGCCGCGCTGCGCGCGCCGGGGGAGCCGACCGGGCGCGTACCGGTCGTCGGGCGGCCGGCGCCGGCGGCACCGGC
>JAAZOP010000116.1 GCA_012797735.1 Myxococcales bacterium | reverse complement strand
GCCGCGAGGACGACGCGGCGCCGGCCGAGGGACCGGCGGCCGAGAACGGGACGGAGGCCGGGACGCGCCGGAAACGGCGGCGCCGCCGGCGCCGGCCGGGGAGCGAACGCGAGGCCGGGACGACCGGAGGTCCGCCCGGCGGCGCGCCGGACGGGGCGGGGGATGCGGCGGACGACGACGAGCCGGAGGACGAGCCGGAGCCGCCGCGACGCACCCCCGGCGGCAAGGAGCTGCGGCCCGTGCTGCTCAACGTCGGCAGCCACGACGGCGTGGATGGCGACTTCCTCGGGCAGTGGCTCCAGGGCCGACTGGCCCTGCGCGCGTCCGATCTCGGCCCGGTGCGGGTCCGCGAGCGGTCGACGACGGTCCTGGTCCCCGTGGACCGGGTGGCCGACGCGATCGGTGCGTTGTCCGGCCTGCGGTTCGGTGGACGCGAGGTCCAGGCCGAGGAACCCCGCCGGAAGTAGAGTCGATTCCCGGGTCGCGCCTTTCCCTCCCGAGTTGTGCTAGGGTGCAGCCCGATGTGTGCCCTGGTCACCGGCCCGCACCTGCGGGGGGGAGGGTGAGCGGTCGCGATGCGTGTGCTGCGCCATGCGGTCACGGTCGGGATCCTCACCGTCGGTGCGGCGATCGGGTTGTACTTCGCGATCGCCTTCGTGACGCAGTACGAGGTGGAGGAGGGCTACCGCGCCTGGGCGCTGATCGATGACGCGCGCGGACTGGTGGCCCGTTCCCGGGTGTTGATGGCGGGCATCCCCGTCGGCACGATCGAATCGCTGCGGCTGGAGTCCGGCAAGGCGCGGGTCAATCTCGTCATCCGCTCCGACGTGCTGCTGTTCTGCGACGCGACGCTGGCCAAGGAGGCCACCAGCCTGATCGGCGAGTACAACGTGACGCTGACGCAGGGGGTCGACGAGCGTTGCGAGAAGCCGGAGAACCGGCGATTGGCCTGCTGCGAGCTGTGTCTGGCGCGGGCGCGGCGCGGCGGTTCGTGCTTCATCCCCGACGGCGGCCGGATCGAGAACGTGATCCAATCGACCAGCATCGACCAGGTCGTGCAGCGCGCCGGCAACATGGCGGTCGACCTGCAGGCGATCACCGCCGATGTCTCCGGGATCGTGAAGGACGTGCGCGAGGTCAGCCGGAGCGCCGCCGAGATTTTCGGCTCCGAGGAAGGACGCGCGCAGGTCCAGCAGGTGCTGGACAACATCGAGCAGATGAGCAACGACCTGCGGCGGCTGATCGATGAGAACACCGGCACCGTCACCTCCACCCTCACCAACATCCAGCGCATCAGCGAGACGGTCGAGCCCGACGTGCGTTCGATCCTCTCCGACATCCGCCAGGTCGCTTCCGATCTGCGCGAGGTGGTGTCCGGCAACCGCGACACGGTCACCACGGGCGCCGAGAGCATCCAGCGCAGCCTCCAGACCCTCGAATCGGCCCTCGGCCGCCTCGATCGAACGCTCGCCACCGTCGAGGGCACGACCGACCAGGTCGCCGAGGGCCAGGGAACCCTCGGGCGGCTGATCACCGACGACACGCTGATCAACGAGGTCGAGGGGTTCGTGGAGGAGGCGCACGAGGTGGTGACCGACGCCGGCGACTTCGTCGGCTCGCTGACCCGGCTCCAGACGATCGTCGGTCTCCGTTCCGAATACAACTTCTTCGCCAACACGCTCAAGACCTACATCTCCCTCCGCCTGCAGCCCAAGGAGGACAAGTACTACCTGATCGAGGTCGTCGACGACCCGCGCGGGTCGGTGAACACGATCGAGCGGACCACGACCTCGACCGACGACCCGTTCTACGAGCGCGAGGTGGTGACGGAACGGACGAGCGCGCTGCGGTTCAGCGTGATGTTCGCCCGCCGCATCGGTTTCGCCACCTTCCGCTTCGGCATCAAGGAATCGACCGGCGGCCTCGGCGTCGACCTCAACTTCCTCGCCGACGCCCTCGAGATCTCGATCGATGCCTTCGCCATCGGCACCGACGTCTACCCGCGGCTCAAGTTCATCGCCGCGCTCGAGTTCCTCCGCGGCCTGTACATCGTCGGCGGCGCGGACGACGTGCTCAACGCCGACCGCGACTTCTTCATCGGCGCCCAACTCCGCTTCAACGACGAGGATCTGAAGGCGATCCTGAGCTTCGCCCCGACCTCGATGCTTTCGGGCAACTGATGTACCAGCCCGCCCGACCCCGCGGCTCCTTCCTGGGTGGAATGCTCACGCCGGTCGTGCGCGCCCTGCTGATCTCGATGGCCGCCACCTACGCCGCCGCGCTGTTCGCCCTGCACTGGCTCGGGCGCCCCGAACTGATCGCCTACGGTTGGCTGGTGCCGGCCGACGTGATCGAGAAGGGCTGGGTCTGGCAACTGGTCAGCTACATGTGGCTCCACGACCCGGGCTCGCCCTGGCACCTGCTGGTCAACCTCTTCGGCCTGTACATGTTCGGCGGGTTCCTCGAACGGCGCTGGGGCGGGAAGGCGTTCCTGCGCTACTACCTCCTCACCGGGGTCGGCGCCGGCCTGACCGTGCTGCTGGTCGGCTGGTTCTACTATCCGGACGTCCCGACGATCGGTTGCTCGGGGGCCGTGCTCGGCGTGGCGACCGCCTTCGGCCTGATCTACGCCGACGCCCCGATCTTCCTGTTCGGCGTGCTGCCGATGCGCGCCCGGACGATGCTGCTCCTGATCCTCGCCTGGGTGCTGCTGGACTGGCTGACGCAGCGTTCCAACGTCTCCGTCGCGGGCCACCTCGGCGGGATGTTCTGGGGCTGGCTGCTGGTCTCGGGGTGGTGGCGCCCGTCGCGCTGGCGCGCCGCGCTTGCCGCCCGCCGGCGCGACCCGAACGTCGTCCGCTTCGAACGCCGGGGGCCGGGCCCGCGCGGACCGTGGGTGAACTAGGGACATGCACGACGCCGGCCCGCCGCCCGACCCGTCCGATCTCTCGCCCGAGGAGCGCGCGGTCGTGCCGGAGGACACGCCGCTCCGCCGCCTGCTCGAGGACCGCCGCGTGCGCCTCGCGCTGATCATCGGCTTCCCGCTGGTCGTCTCCGTGCTCGCCGCGGTGGCGATCCTCGCCCAGAGCTTCGGCATCGCCCGCTCGGTGGTGATCGATGGCCCGACGACCCTGGCGCCGGGCGCGACGTCCGCGGTCCGGCTGAGCTACGACGAGATGGACGACTACGGGCTGCCGCACGAGATCCCGCTCCAGCGGGTCCGCTTCGAGCTGTGCCTGCCCGATGCGGGCGCAGCCGCGGGCGCGGTTCCGGCCGGGCGGGTGCGGCAGGACGCGCAGGGCCGGTCCTGCATCGTGCTCGGCGAGCGGCCGGTGCCGAACCGCGGCCACGACGTCGAACTGGCGCTCGAGGTGCCGCCGGTGCCCGAGGGCCGCCATCCGGTACGGGTCGAACTGCAGGCCGGGGAAGAGCGGGTGGCCTACGAGTTCCCGGCGCTGGTCACCCACGCTCCGCAGGAGCCGCTCTCCCGCGACAACGGCCACGCCGCGCCCCGCCCGCTCGGCCACTCGGGCGTGACGGTCGACCTGGTCCCCTCCGGCGGCGGCGTGCTGCGCGGCGCCGCGTCCGAGCTGCTGCTCCGGGCGCGCGGCCCCGACGGCTTCCCGTTCTCCGGGTCGCTGTGGCTGCTCGGGATCGGCGAGCTGGCCGAGAGCGGCCTGCCGGAGGTCGTGACCACCGACGCGGCCGGGCTGGCCTCGCTGCCGCTCCGCGCCGAGACGTTCGAGTACCGGCTGGCGGTGTCGACGGTGCCGTACCCGCCGATGGACCCGCTGGAAGCCGAAGTCGGACTGTTGCCGGAGAACGTGCTGGACCGTGCGGCGCTGTTCGAGGTCGGCTACCAGCCGATCCTGGGACGGCTCGCCCCGGGCCTTCCCGGCGCGACGGCGGGCGACCGGCCGTTCCTGCAGGCGGGGGAGCCGCTGGCGGTGGCCTTCGCCGACGGCAGCGCACCGCGGGCGCCGCTGCAGGCCGAGCTGTGGCGGGAGGGCCGCCTGTCGGGGCTCGCCGCCTGGCCCGCCGAGGCGCCGGCGGCGCAGTTCGCCGTGGCGGTTCCCCCGGGCCTGTCGTTCGTGCAGGTGCACCGGACGGCGGCGGCCGAGGACGGCGTGGTCGGCCGCCACGTGTGGGGCGGGACCGAGGCCGGCCCGTCGGTCGCGGAACTGCGCGCCCTGCTCGCCGCGCTCGACTGGCCCGCCGGCGACCAGGCCTGGGTCTCCGGCGTGCGGCGCGGACTCGACGAGCTGGACGAGGCGGCGCGGGACCGGCTCGGTCGCTACCTGCTCGGACGTCGCGACGCGATCTGGTACCCGGCCGGCGTGCTGTTCGACAGCCGGCCGGCCGACCGCGCGCGGGTGACGTCGGTGCGCGAGGGGATCAAGACCGGGATGGCGTGGGCGATCGGCGGCGTGGGGCTCGTGCTGCTCGCCGGCGCCGCCCTGCTCGGCGTCGCCACGGCGCGGCAGCGCCGCCGGCAGCGGAGCCTGGGGGACGTCGTCCGGAGCACCTCGCGGCTGGACGGCGAAGCCCCGGTTTCGATCTACGACCGCGCGCCGTGGTGGGTCCAGCACGCGGTGCTGCTGCGGATGGCGGTCGTGTTCGTGATCCTCGCGCTGGCGCTGGGCGCGATCGCCCTGCTGGTGTGGGGCATGAAGCAGACCTACTGGTAGGCGCACGGGAGGAGGGCGATGACGCGGGAGCGTTACCGGGAGCTGGTCCGGGAGATCGCGCGCCACGACTACCTGTACTACGTGCTGGACGCGCCGGAGCTGACGGATCGCGAGTACGACCGGCTGTACGACGAGCTGACGGCGATCGAGCGGGCGCACCCGGAGTGGATCGATCCGGCCTCGCCGACGCAGCGCGTCCCCGGCGCGGTCCGCGCCGGCCTGCGCCCGGTGCCGCACGTCCACCCGATGCTGTCGCTCGACAAGGCCACGACCGAGGCCGAGGTGCTGGACTTCGACCGGCGCGTCCGCGAGCTGCTGCCGGAGGGGCTGCCGGTGGTGTACGCGGTCGAGCCGAAGATCGATGGGGTGTCGGTCGAACTGACCTACCGGGACGGCCGCCTCGTCCTCGCCTCGACCCGCGGCGGCGGCGACGTCGGCGAGGACGTGACCGAGAACCTGCGGACGGTGCGCGCACTCCCGCTGTCGATCGAACACCGCGGCGAGCTGGTGCTGCGGGGCGAGGTGTACATCCACAGCGCGGACTTGGCGGCGGTGAACGAGGCGCGCCGGGCGGAGGGGGAGCCCGAGTTCGCCAACCCGCGCAACGCCGCCGCCGGCTCGCTCCGGCTGCTCGACCCCGCCGCCACGGCCCGCCGCCCGCTGCGGCTGGCGATCTGGGAAGTGCTGCTGGGCGACGGCCGCCCGCCGACGCACGTGGAGGCGCTGGAGTGGATCGCGGGCTTCCACCTGCCGCGGCAGCGCACGCTGCATCGCTGCGCGACGATCGCCGAGGCGTGGGCGCGGCTGCGGGAGATCGGCGAACGGCGGTCGGAACTGCCGTACGAGATCGACGGCGCCGTGGTGAAGGTCGACCGCTACGACCTGCGCGAACGGCTCGGGCGCACCGCGCGCGCGCCGCGTTGGGCGCTGGCCTACAAGTTCGCCGCCGAACGGGCGACGACCCGCCTGCTCGAGATCCGCGTCCAGGTGGGACGCACCGGCGTCCTCACCCCCGTCGCCACCCTCGAGCCGGTCCGGCTGGCCGGCACGACGGTCTCCCAGGCCTCGCTGCACAACGAGGACCTGATCCGGGAGAAGGACATCCGCGCCGGCGACCGGGTGGTGGTGGAGAAGGCCGGGGACATCATCCCGCAGGTCGTCGAGGTGCTGCACGAGGAGCGCGCGGGGGACGTCCCGCCGTTCGTGATGCCGGACCGCTGTCCGGCGTGCGACGCCCCGGCGGTCCGCGAGCCGGGCGAGGCGGCGCGGCGCTGCACCAACCCGGCCTGCCCGGCGCAACGGCGGGCCGCGATCCTGCACTATGCGGCGCGCGCGGCGATGGACATCGACCACCTCGGCCCCGCGCTCGTCGACCAGCTCGTCGATCGCGGCTGGGTCCGCGAGCCGGCCGACTTGTACCGCCTGCGCGCGCAGGACGTCGCGCTGCTCGACCGGATGGGCGAGCGGTCGGCGCAGAACGTGATCGATGCGATCGCCGCCTCCCGCACGGGTCGCAGCTTCGACCGCCTGATCCACGCGCTCGGGATCCCGCACGTCGGCGCGACGGTGGCGCGCACGATCGCCGGCGTCTACCCCGACGCCCGCGCGCTGCTCGACGCCGCCCCCGACACCGTCGCCGCCCGGCTGGCCGAGGAGCACGCGATCGGCCCGAAGATCGCCGAGTCGGTGCGGGCGTACCTGGCGCGGCCCGACACCCGCGCCGTGCTCGAACACCTCCTCGAGGCCGGCGTGACCACGCGACCGGCGGCGGCGGAGCCAGCCGCCGCGACCGGTCCGCTGGCGGGCCGCGCCTTCTGCGTCACCGGGACGCTGTCGCTGCCGCGCGAGCGGGTCCACGAGCTGCTGCGGGCGGCCGGAGCGGCGATCCACGAGTCGGTCAAGAAGGGCACGACCGATCTCGTCGCAGGCGAGAACGTCGGGCGGACCAAGATCGAGAAGGCGCGCAAGCTCGGCGTGCGCATCCTGGACGAGACCGATCTGTGGAAGCTGGTCCCTCGGCCCTGACCGGCGCGGCGCGCCCCGGACCGCCTATCGGCGCTCGGCCGCCAGCGCGCGAACGCCGGCCAACCCGGCCTCCACGTCCTCCGGCTCGGTGAGCGGGCCGAGGCTGAAGCGGATCGCCCCGCGCGGCGCGGTGCCGATCCCCTCGTGGACCAGCGGCGCGCAGTGCAGGCCGGTGCGGCAGGCCACGTGGAAGTCCGTGTCGAGCCGGCGTCCGGCCTCCTCGCAGTCGAACCCGCGGATGTTGAACGCGAACACCGGCGTGCGCGCCTCGAGATCCTCGGCGCCGTAGAGCGTGACGCCGTCGATCTCCCGCAGCCCCCGCCAGAGGATCTCGGCAAGCCGCATCTCGCGCGCGTGGATCGCCGCGGGGCCGCCCTGGCTCTCGATGTACTCCAGGCCCCGGTGCAGGCCGGTGATGCCCATCACGTTGGGCGTCCCGCACTCCAGCCGGTACGGGTACTCCTCCGGCTGGCGACGCTCGGCCGACTTCACCCCCGTGCCGCCGGCCCGCGAATGGGGGATGACGACGTCCGGGCCGACGCACAGGCCGCCGATCCCCATCGGGCCGAGCAGCGACTTGTGGCCGGTGAAGGCGACCATGTCCACGTGCATCGCCCGCATGTCGATCGGGATCATCCCCGCGGTCTGCGCGGCATCGATGCAGAACGGGACGCCGCGCTCCCGGCAGATCGCGCCCACCTCGGCGACCGGCTGCACGGTGCCGAGCACGTTCGACCCGTGGGTCAGCACGACCAGCTTCGTGTCCGGCCGGATCGCGCGCGCGACGTCGCCGGGATCGATGTACCCGCGCCGGTCGAACCCGACCAGCGTCACCGTCGCCCCGAACTCATCGACGCAGTGCGCGATCGGACGCAGCACGGCGTTGTGGTCCAGGCGACTGGCGACGACGTGCCCGCCCCGCCGGAGGATGCCGAAGATCACCAGGTTGAGGGCGTCGGTCGCGTTGTAGCCGAAAACGAGCCGGTTCGGGTCGGTCCCGCCCAGCAGGCGGCACATCCGGCGGCGGGTGTCCGAGACCATCTCCTGCGCCCCGAGGGCGAGGTCGAAGCCCGAGCGTCCGGGGCTCAGGCAGCCGGCGGAACAGAACTGCAGCAGCCCTTCGAGGATTGAGGCCGGCTTGGGGTGGGTCGTGGAGGCGTTGTCGAGGTAGTGGACCCGTGCGTTCCCGTTCGTCATGGACGCGGACTGTAGAAGAGGGGCGGAGCGAACGCCAGGCCCGGATGCGGGTCAGCACTCGCAGCCGGGAACGGAGCAGGTCAGGCGGACGGTCGAGGTCCCCGACTGGGGCGAAGGTGCCTCGGCGCCCGCCGACGACTCCGTCGACCTCTCGATCCAGCGCAGCCCGGCGACACGGGACACGGGCAACAACGGGGCCGACTTCCACCTTCGCGCCCCGACGCCTTGCGCCACGCCGTAGCCCGCGCCCGCAACGTCGCAGGTCCCGTCCGCGATGTCGTCGCCCCGCGGCGGCCTTTCGGCTTGCCCGATGTGGGTTCTTCGACTACCCTGGCCGCGCGAGGAGTGGACGATGCGGAAGACGATCCCGGTCCTGGCGGCGCTGGCGCTCTGCGGATGCGGAACCGAGGAGACGGGGTTCGACGAGGCGGACGAGCTGCTGCCGGGCGAACTGCTGGGGAAGGAGGACAGCGCCGGCGTGCCGGGCTTGCCGGCGACGTCGAGCTACGCGGACACGCGGGCCTGGGTGGTGGAGAACCAGTGGGAGGATCGCGACACCCCGGCCGCGCGGCGTGCAGGGCTGGCGTGGGGGGAGAACAGCGGTCTCAACTGGGACGAGAAGTTCGCGCGTTGGGTCGGCTCGTTGCAGAAGACGGCCTCGGTGACGTCCTGGGGCGAGACGTTCCTGCTGACGACGCCGTGGGGCAAGTCGCTGCCGGCGCCGAAGCTCGACTGCGCGGACGTGGCGATCCTGCTGCGGGCGTCGTTCGCGGCGTGGTACCGGCTGCCGTTCTACCTGGTGGGCTACGACGGGAGCCGGAGGGTGTACTTCGGGCACTTCGGCATCCGCACCGCCTCGGGCAACTGGAACGGGATGCCGGCGTTTGCGACCGCCTATCGGGACTACTCGGAGATGGCCCCGGCGGACTACAACCGTTCGTGGCCCAAGGATTCCGCGCTGCGGGCGCGGGGGGTCCAGACGGGCGACGACCAGCCGTTCCTGGGCGCGGGGGCGCGCACCGGGACGTACCTCGACGAGATCCACCTCAACAAGCGGGCCGCGCACCTGATCCGGCTGATGCTGATCTACCTCGGGTCGGCCAACCTGGCCGACAGTCTCAACACCTACAACCTGGTGCCCGAGGCGCTGCGGACGGGCGACGTGCTGCTGTTCCGGCGGGCGCGCAACGGCAGCGGCCACACGATGGTGGTGGTGCGGGCCGACCGGCTGGCGGACGGCCAGATCGAAGCGCAGGACGTGTACGGCAACCTGCCGCCGGCGCAGCCGACATGGCAGGACGCCGCGCAGACCAAGCGCAACTTCACCAACGACGAGGGGGGCGGGCCGTCCCAGAACTCGCTCGGCGAGACCTACTCGCACATCGGCGGCGGGCTGAAGCGCTTCCGGGTGGCGAAGAACGTCGGGGGCTTCTGGACGAACACCTGGATGGCGGCGGACGAGGCGAGTTGGATCAACGACCGCGACTACGACCGGATCGGCGCGCGACCGGCGCAGTTCGAATCGCTGCTCGGCCGGGTCACCCCGGCCCAGCGCCGCGACATGCTGCTGTCCATCATCGCCGCCAAGCGCCAGCACCTGGAGAACTACCCCGCCTCCTGCTCGGCCCGCGAGGCGCGCGAGGCGGCGTTCCGCGACCTGTACGCGCTGATGCAGGCCGAGTTCGGCATGACGCGCGACCAGGTCGACCGTACCTACCGCGTGTTCGCCGACTACGTCTTCGCCGAGCTGGACTACCTCCGCAGCAAGACCTGCTGCTGGAACCGCACCACGCCGCAGATGGCGCGGATCATCCTCGACTACGCGCAGAGCCTCCAGGCCTCGGGCTGCACCGCCCCGGTGGTGTTCAAGGCCACCGCCGGCGGCTACGCGGCGTTCGCCGACTACGCGGCGGCCACCGGCCGCGCCGCCGAGTGGGTCGCCTGGAGCGAGGACGAGGCGTGCCCGCAACGGTCGGTGACCGACGACACCGAGGCGGCGCACGACTGGACCCCCTGGTGCGACCTCGGCACGACGCCCACGCCGGCCGGCTGCACCGAGGATTCCCTCGAGGACAACGACACCCGCGGCGCGGCCCGGTCGCTGACCGCCGGAACGATCTCGGCGGCGACGTGCGGCGGCGACGAGGACTGGTATTCGTTCCGCGCCTACGGCCGGGCGCTGACCGTCACGATCTCCTTCTCCCACGCCGCCGGCGACCTCGACCTCGAGATCACCGACGACGCGGGCTCCGTCGTCGGCTCCTCCAACGGCACCTCCGACACCGAGACCGCGACGGTGACGACCGTCTCCGGCCGGACCTACGACATCCGCGTCTACGGCTACCGCGGCGCCGAGGGCGCCTACCAACTGACGCTCGCCGTCGGCTGACCCGCGCTTCGTTCGTCGGCCTTCGCGTCTCCTGCGGGCAACGGCCCGCCGGGCGCCGTGGATGCAGCCGGTCCGGAGCGCCGGTACCGCCGCCAGGGCCGCGCCGGCGGCGAGCCGTGCGATCGCGGTGTCCGCGGCGCGCCGGCTTCCCGTTGCGGATCAGCGCCCGAAGGCAGCGCGGCCGAGGGTGCGGGCGAGGGCCGGCTCGACGCCGCCTTCCAGCAGGAACCGGTGGAGCAGCAACGCGAAGGCGAGCTGCAGCCCGTCGGCGGCGCGGAGTTCGGCCGCGGTGCCGAGTGCTGCTCCGTCGGCAAGTGCGCAGCGATCGACGACGATCCCGGCCCGATCGGCCGGCGCTGCGGCAGCCGCTTCGGCGAAGGCCGCCGGGCCGCCGGGGCAGGCGCGCCGCCAGACGTCCGCGTAGTCCGTCACGAGCTGCTCGACGATCGGCGCGCGATCGTCGCTCGGGCTGGACGCCATGAGGTGGAACAGGGAACGCGCCCGCTCCGGCAACCCCAGGCACAACTGTTCGACCGCGGCGGCGGCGAGAGCGGGTCGAGCCGCCGGTTCGACGACGGCCATCGCCTCCCCGGCCTCCCGCAACGCCTCGCTGCAGGCAGACGGCGGCCGCGCCGCCGGCGATTCCGCACCATCGTCCCGGCTCGCGCTCTTCGAGCAGCCCGCGCCGCTGCCTGCGGCGATCGCGAGTGCGGCGATCCAGGTCGCCGCGACCGTTCGGGATTCCCGACGCATGCTCCCTCGCCTCCCTGTGACGTCCAAGACCCCCACCCCCTCGCCACCATAGCACTTCCCGCGAGGGCCGTCCGCCGTCCGGTTCGACCGGGCCACCGACAACTCGGGGACGTGCCAGGAGGAGCGCCTGCGAATGGAGGGGCGGGCGGAAGGACGGGGGCGGCGTCCGAAGACGGGAGGGCCGTGGGACCCTCGGATCGCGGGGCCGTCCGGACGCGGGAGCCGGGGGCGCGGGCGGGGCGCGTCCGGAGGACGGACGCGCTCACGCGTTGCGGTGCGCGATCACCTCGATCTCGACGCGCGCGCCGCGCGGCAGCGCGGCGACCTGCACCGTCGACCGTGCGGGCGGCTCCGCCGGGAACCGCTTCCCGTACAGCTCGTTGACCTTGCCGAAGTCCGCCAGGTCGACGAGGAAGATCGTCGTCTTGACGACGTGGCGGAACTCCAGTTCGTGGACGGCGAGCACCGCGGCGATGTTGTCCAGGACGCGTTCGGTCTGCGCGCCCACGTCGCCGGAGACGAGTTCGCCGGTGGCGGGGTCGAGCGGGATCTGTCCGGAGAGGAAGAAGAAGTCGCCGATCCGGACCCCCTGGCTGTAGGGACCGATCGCCTTCGGCGCGGCCGGTGTGCTGAGAATGGTCTTCATCGGGTCGCCTCCCGGCCCGCCGGTGTGTCCCCGGGGGCCTGCCGCCGCACGTTGTGTCAGACGGCGACCGGCGTCAACTCCGCGACGCGCGGCGGTGGAACGTCGGCCGCCGCTGTGGTACTGGTTCCGCCGCGATGCGCGTGGTGATCATCGGCGCCGGTCAAGTCGGGTTCGCGATCGCCCAGCGCCTCTCGTGGGAGCACCACGAGGTGGTGCTGGTGGACCGGGATGCGCACCGGCTGGCCGAGTTGACGGAGCGGCTCGACGTCGGGTCGGTGCAGGGCTCGGGGTGCTCGCCGGTGGCCCTGCGGCGGGCCGAGGTCGAGAAGGCCGGGATGGTGATCGCGGTCACCGACAGCGACGAGGTGAACCTGCTGGCCTGTCTGCTGGCCGGGCGGCTGGCGCCGCAGGCGATGCGGGTGGCCCGGGTGCGGGATCCCGACTACCATGTCGACCCCGACCTGTTCCGCGGCGAGCCGTTCGGACTGGCGGCGGTGATCAATCCCGAGGAGGAGGCGGCGCGGCGCATCGCCCGCACGCTCGAGGTGCCCGGCGCGCTGGACGTGGTGCAGTTCGTCGGCGGTCGCGTGCTGCTGATCGGGATCCGGATCGATCCGGAGAACCCGCTGGCCGGCCAGCCGCTGACACGGCTGCGGGCGCCCGAGGGGGTCCAGCTGCGCGTGGCGTGCCTCGAGCGCCGCGGCAAGGTCACGGTCCCGCACGGCGACGATACGCTCGTCCCGGGCTCGATTGCCTACATCGCCTGCCTGCGCGAGCATGCGCCGGCCGTGCTGCAGCTCGCCGGCAAGCGCCCCGAGCCGGTCCGGTCGGTGATGATCTTCGGCGCCGAGAACCTCGCCACGTACCTGGCGCGCGAGCTGCAGGCCCGGCAGGTGCGCGTCAAGATCATCAGCTCGGACCCCGAGCGGTGCCGCGAGACCGCCGAACGGTTGCCGGAGGCGCTGGTGGTGCAGGGGGACGGCACCGACCCCGAGGTACTGGTCGAGGAAGGGATTGCGGACATCGATGCGTTCGTCGCCGGGTCGCGGCACGAGGACCGCAACGTGCCGGTCGCCCTGCTGGCCAAGTCGCTCGGGGCCCGGCTGGCGATGGTCGCGGCCTCTTCCGAGACCTTCGAGCACCTGGCCCCGTCGATCGGCATCGATGCCGCCACCTCGCCGCAGTCCGCCGTCGTCGGTTCGATCCTCCAGTTCCTGCGCCACGGGCGGGTGCTGGGGGTCCAGGCACTGTGGTCGCGCGACGTCGAGGTGCTCGAGCTGCAGGCGCTGGAAGGGTCGAAGCTGGTCGCCCGGCCGCTGAAGAAGGCCGGTTTCCCGCGCCACGCGATGGTGCTCACCGTCTCGCGCGGCGACCAGACGGTGATCGCGACCGGGGACACGATGATCGCTCCGGGGGACCGCGTGGTGGCGATCATGCGCCGCGAGGTGGTGCGGAAGGTCGAGAAGGTGTTCGCGGGCCGCGAGGACAGCCTGCCGCCGCCCGTCCCGGCGCCGGCGTCACCCGTTCCGCCCGCGGCGACGGG
>JAAZOP010000115.1 GCA_012797735.1 Myxococcales bacterium | reverse complement strand
AGCGCGTCGGCACGCCGTTCGTCCCCGACGCCCACCGCTCGGCCGCCCCGCTCGCCCTGCGCGTCCTGCGACCCCCGCTCGCCGCGCGCTGGGACGGCCGGCGGCTCGAGACGGACGACCCGCGGCTGCGCGGCGCCGCCGTGCGCGCCTCCGGTCCCTGGAAGCTGCGCGGCGGCTGGTGGAGCGAACGGCCGTTCGAGCGCGACTACTACGACGTCGAACTGTCCGGTGGCGCCCTGCTGCGCCTGTTCCGCGACGCCTCGACCGCGGCGTGGTTCGTCGATGGGATCTACGACTGAACGCCGCGCCCCGCCGCGCGGAGCCTTCGGCGCGGCCCCGGTCGAGTTGTGTTGCCACAGCGCGTTCTCGTTCCTCGACGGAGCCTCCGACCCGGAACAGCTCGCCGGCCGCGCCGCGGCCCTCGGCTACGCCGCCGTCGCCCTCACCGACTTCGGCGGCGTCTACGGCGCCCCGCGCTTCCACCAGGCGATGCGCAGGCTCGGCCTGCGCGCCATCGTCGGCGCGGAGGTCGAGCTGGCCGGGGGGGAGGGGCGCGACCCGGTCGGGACGCCGGCGTCTACGACCACGCCCGCGCCCACGACGAAGGCGCCGGCGTCTACGACCACGCCTGCGCCCACGGGGACGAGGATCGTCCTGTTGGTGCGGACGAGGGAGGGTTATCGCCATCTGTGCCGGCTCCTGACCCGCGGCCACGCCGGACGGCCGAAGGGGCAGTGCGTCGTCGCCTTCGACGATCTGACCGAACACGCCGCCGGGCTCACCGCGCTGGTCGGACCCGAACCGGCCCTCGCCGCCGAACGGACGCTCGACCGCCTCGCCGCGATCTTCCCCGGCGAGCTGCGGCTGGCGATCGCCCGGCATCGTCTCCGCGGCGAGGAGCGGGACAACCGCGCGCTGGTCGAGCTGGCCCGGCGGCGCCGCCTGCCGCTCGTGGCGACCAACCGGGTGCGCTACGCGACGGCCGACCGCGCCCCGCTCCACGACGTCCTGACCTGCCTGCGCCTCGGCACCACGTTGGCCGCGGCGGGGCGGCGGCTGTTGCCCGACGCCGAGCGGTATCTGCGGCCGCCGGAGGAGCTGGCGTCGCTCTTCGCCGACCTGCCCGACGCGCTCGCCGGGGCCGCCGAGCTCGGAGAGCGTTGCGCCTTCACCCTCGAGGACCTCGGCTACCGGTTTCCCGACGTGCCGTTGCCGCCGGGACGGACCGCCGACGACGAGCTGCGGGCCCGGGTGGAGGCGGGGGCCCGCGAGCGCTACCGGCCGCTCGCCCCGCGCCACCGCGCGCAGATCGAGCACGAGCTGGCGGTGATCGCCCGGCTCGGCCTGGCCGGCTACTTCCTGGTGGTCCACGACATCGTCCGGTTCTGCCGCGCCGAGGGGATCCTCGCGCAGGGGCGCGGCTCCGCCGCCAATTCCGCCGTCTGCTACGTGCTCGGCATCACCGCCGTCGACCCGGTCGGGATGGACCTCCTCTTCGAGCGCTTCCTTTCGGAGGAGCGCGGCGAGTGGCCGGACATCGACCTCGACCTGCCGTCGGGCGAGCGGCGCGAGCGCGTGATCCGACACGTCCATGGGAAGTACGGCCCGCACGGGGCGGCGATGACGGCCAACGTGATCACCTATCGCGGGCGGTCGGCCGTCCGCGAGGTGGGCAAGGTGCTGGGGCTGCCGGCGGACGCGATCGATCGGACGGCGAAGCTGTTCCACGGCTGGGGGCCGTTCCCGGTCGTGCTGCGCGACGAGCTGGCGGCGCGGGCGCGGGAGGCCGGCCTGCCCGACGATCGCCGCACCGCCCTGCTGATCGACCTGTGCACCCAGATCCACGGTCTTCCCCGGCACCTCGGCCAGCACTCCGGCGGCATGGTGATCGCCGGCGGGCGCCTCGACGAGGTCGTGCCGCTCGAACCGGCCGCCATGCCCGGCCGCACGGTGATCCAGTGGGACAAGGACGACTGCGCCGACCTCGGGATCATCAAGGTCGACCTGCTCGGGCTGGGGATGCTCCGCGCGCTGGAGCTGGAGGTGCCGCTGGTCCGCGAACACGAGGGAGTCGAGATCGACCTCGCGCACCTGCCGCCCGACGACCCGCAAACCTACGCGATGATCCGCCGCGCCGACACGGTCGGCGTGTTCCAGATCGAGAGCCGGGCGCAGATGGCGACGCTGCCGCGGATGCGTCCCGAGCGGTTCTACGACCTGGTCGTCGAGGTGGCGCTGATCCGACCCGGTCCGATCGTGGGAAAGATGGTCAGCCCGTACCTCGAACGACGGGCAGGGCGCCAGCCGGTGACGGTGCCGCACCCGAGCCTCGAGCCGATCCTCCGCCGGACGCTGGGGGTGCCGCTGTTCCAGGAGCAGCTGATGCGCGTCGCGATGGTCGCCGCGGGGTTCACCGGAGGCGAGGCCGAGGAGTTGCGCCGGGCGCTCGGGTCGAAACGCTCGAGCGAACGCATGGCGGCGATCGAGCGCAAGCTGCGGGCCGGCATGGCGGCGCGCGGGATCGCCCGGGAAGCCGCCGAGGAGATCGTACGGGGCATCGCCGGCTTCGCGCTGTACGGCTTCCCCGAGTCGCACGCGGCGAGCTTCGCGCTGATCGCCTACGCCAGCGCCTACCTCAAGGCGCATCACCCGGCGGCCTTCACCTGCGCCCTGCTCAACGCCTGGCCGCTCGGGTTCTACCACCCCGCCACCCTGGTCAAGGACCTCCAACGACACGGCGTGACCGTGCGTCCGATCGACGTCGCCCGCTCGTCCTGGGACTGCACTCTCGAACGATCCCCGCGCGGCCCCGCGCTGCGGCTCGGCCTGCGCT
>JAAZOP010000114.1 GCA_012797735.1 Myxococcales bacterium | reverse complement strand
TCCGCCGCCGGCGCCGCGCCGTCCGGCGCGTCGCCGGATTCCTGCGCCGCGGCCGCGGCGCTCCAGACCAGCACCGCCGCCAGCGACCATCCGGCGGCGTGCGCCGCAGGACGGATCGACACCGGTCGGGAGGCGGGACGCGAGATCACGGCGCGTACGGTTCGAGCGTGATGACCAGCCCCTCGGCGTCGCCGGAGAGGTCGATCGATCCGGAAGGATAGCCGCCGGCGAAGTCCTCCGTCGTCGGGATCGGCGGGAAGCCGCCGCTCATGTCGAGCAGCGCCTGGAGCGCCCAGGTCTCGCCGCGCGGGACGCCGGTGAAGCGGAACGCCGCCGGGAACGCCACCGGCGTCAGCTCCAGCATGCAGTGCGGCATGCCCGGCGTGCCCAGCTCGTCCATCCAGACCGCCCACAGGCGCGCGGTTCCGGGGAACGTCCCGTCGAACAGGATCGTCCCCGACACCGAGACGCCGCCGGCCGCGCCGCAGTCCGTTTCGGACACCGCGCCGCCGTCGTCGGCCGGACCTTCGTCGGACGCCGTGTCTCCCGTCGCGTCCTCGCCGGGAAGGTCCGTGGTCCCGTCGTCCCCCGTCGCGGCATCCTCCGTCGCTTCGTCGCGTCCCCCGTCGTACGTCTCGACCTCGGACTCGCAACCGAGGACCCAGAGCGCGAGCGCCGCCAGCGCCAGCCGCCGCAAAACGTCGTCTTTCATCTCCCACCCTCCCGAGGTCGTTGCGCTTCCGCGCCGGCGGGCCGCGGTTCCCGGCCCCGCGCCGGCCCCGAGATGTCCGACCTCCGCGCACCTCTTGTGACCGGCCGTCCGCCGAATGTCAAGGACGACAGCCGGAATGGAGGCCGGAATGGACCGGTCGGGAGTCGGAGGAGGGAGACGACCCGGCGGAGGAACGGCTTGCAGCGCGCGGGAGCGCCCCCTAGGCTGTCGGCTGCACGGGAGCGTCCCGGGGAGGAGCAGGATGATGCGGGTCGGCGGACGAGGACGGGCGAAGGCGGCGGCGGTGTTGGCCGTTCTGTGGATCGCGGGCTGCGGCGACTCGGGCGGCGGCCCCGATGCGACCGGCGACGAGGCGGCGGGGGGCGACGTCGCGCCGGACGCGGAGGCGGACGTCGCGGACGAGTCGTCTCCGCCGGACATCGTCGGTCCGGACGAGGCCGGCGGCGACGCCGAGGCGACGGGCCCGCGCACCTGCGGCGAGATCGTGCTGTTCCCGACGATCCATTCGATGGGACTGCACATCGATCGTCCGCCCGCGGGCACGGCGGCGACGGTCGTGCGCTACCGCGAGGCGGGCGCCGCTTCGTGGCGCGACGGGCATCCGCTGGCCGCGATCGCCGGCGGCCGGCTGGCCGGCTCGCTGTTCCGGCTGGCGGCATCGACCGCCTACGATGTGGAGGTCGATGCGCTCGACGCGGGCGGCGCGACGCTGGCCACCTACGCCTGCTCGGCGGCGACCTTCCCGCTGCGTCCGGAGACGACGACCGCGCGCGTGCTGCACGTGCGGGCCGGCGCCGCGCCGGGCGGCGACGGCGGCGAGGCGACGCCGTTCGCGACGATCCAGGCTGCGGTCGACGCGGCGGAGCCGGGCGACCGGGTGCTGGTCCATCCGGGCCTCTACCCGGAAGCGGTGGAATTCCCCCGCTCGGGGGCGCCGGGCCGCTTCATCCAGGTGCTCGGGGAGGAAGGCGCGATCCTCGACGGCAGCGATCGGGCGATCGCCGACGGCGGGCTGAGCTGGACGACCGACGGCGCCGACCCGCACGTCGCCTGGGCGCCGATCCCGGGCACGCCGGGCTACCTCGCCCGGGACGGCGAGCGGTTCTACCGCTACAACGACCTGGCCGGCCTGCGCGCGGGGCTGGGGGACGACGACGTGCCGATGCCCGAGGGCTGGGTCGTGGACGGCGGCCGGCTATGGGTCCGCACGCTGGATGCGCCGGGCGCGCACGTCTGGCAGGTGCCGGTGCGGGAGGTGGCGTTCCAGATGTCGCGGGTCGAGTTCGTGTGGGTCGAGGGGTTCGAGATCCGCTACTACGGGTCGGGCGAGTACGGCCGGGCGTTCTACCTGCGCGACGCCTCGAACTGCGTCGTCCGCCGCAACCGGATCCACGGCGTCCGCTCGGGCGTGGTGATCGTGGCGCGCGAGGGAACCGTCGCCGACCGTAACCTGATCGAGGAGAACTGGATCGCCGATCCGCCGGTCGGCACCTGGCCGTGGGACGCGGTCAAGGGGACGAGCCACGAGGCGAGCGCGATCGACGTCGGGGGCGGCGCGGGCAACGTCGTGCGCTTCAACCGCATCGAGAACATCTTCAACGGGGTGTACACCGGCGACTGGGACGCGCAGCTCGACGAGACGCTGGCCTACGAGACCGACGTCCACGACAACGGGATGCGGACGATCGGCGACGACGGACTGGAGCCGGAGGGGGCGAACATCAACGTGCGGTTCTGGAACAACGCGGTCGATTTCGTCCACTCGGGGATCAGCCTGGCCCCGATCACCGTCGGCCCGGTCTGGGTGCTGCGGAACCGCTTCACCCACTACACCGGCACGGGCTTCAAGGTGTCGCTCGATTCGTCGGGCCCGGTCTTCCTGTACCACAACACCTGCTGGACGGACGAGCCGGACCAGAACGGGATGGACGTCTCCGGGCCGTTCACCCACATGACGTTCCGCAACAACATCGTGCGCGGGACGCGGTACGCCTTCGAGTGCACGATCTCGGTCGCCGGGATCGACATGGACTACGACAACTGGCACACGACGCGGACCGACGGCCCGCACTGGAAGTGGAACGACGTGCGGTACGACTCGATGGCCGACCTCTGCGCGGCGGTGGGACAGGAGTGCCACGGCAGCGACGCCGACCCGGGGCTGCTCGACCCGGCCGGCCTGCGCTTCGGCCTGGCGGCCGGCAGCGCCAATCTCGATACCGCCCTGCCGATTCCCGGGATCAACGATGCCTATGCCGGTGCGGGCCCCGACCGCGGCTATCGCGAGCAGGGCGAGGCCGAGCCGACCTGGTAGCCCGCCCGGCCGGTCCCCCCGGCCCCAGGGCCTCGCCAAAGTCGCCGCCGCCAATGCCTGACGGGCGCCAGGCTCCGGGCTCGAGGCTGCAGGCCGGCGGACTTCGGCGACACCCTGCCGCCGGCCCCGACCCGATTGACCCTGGGCTCGAGCCATGGTGCACTGGCGCCCGCGAAGGCGCCGGGCATGGCGGGACGGTTTCCGCGCCGGCCGGCGGGAGGATGACGATGGAGGTGATTGCGCGAGGCGAGGGGCCGTTGTTCTCGGACCCCGATCCCGACAAGCTGCGGGCGTTCTTCCGGCAGAAGTCGCGGGCCCTGACGAACAAGGTCACGACCGTCGAGGATGCGGTGCGGCGGTTCGCGCAGGACGGCGATTACCTGGCGATCGGCGGTTTCGGGGCCAACCGGATCCCGACGGCCGTCTGCCACGAGCTGGTGCGCCAGGGCCGGCACAACATGATCTTCGCCGGCCACACCTCGACCCACGACTTCCAGATCCTGGCCGCGGGCGAGGTGTTCGACCGCTGCGACAACGCGTACATCATCGGCCTCGAGGCGCGCGGGCTGTCGCCCAACGCGCGGCGCTACATGGAGAGCGGCAAGGTGCGGATGGCCGAATGGACCAACTACGGGTTGGCGCTCCGGCTCAAGGCGGCGGCGATGGGCGTTCCGTTCCTCCCCGGCCGCAACATGCTGGGCACCGACACCTTCCGCAAGAGCGCCGCCATCGCCGCGCGGGATCCGTTCACCGGCAAGATCGTCACGCTGTTCCCGGCGCTCTCGCCGGACGTCGCGGCGATCCACGTGCATGAGGCCGACGTGTACGGCAACTGCCGCCTGCGCGGCATCTCGATCGCCGACCTCGAGCTGGCCCGCGCCGCCAAGCGGCTGATCATCACCTGCGAGCGGCTCGTGCCGACCGAGGTGATCCGGGCCGAGCCGACGCTGACGGTCATCCCGTACTACCTCGTCGATGCGGTCTGCGAGGTGCCCTACGGCGCCTACCCGGGGGTGATGCCGGGCGAGTACTTCTCCGACGAGGAGCACCTGCGGTTGTGGTTGAAGACCGAGGAGGATCCGGTCGCCTTCGGCCGGTTCTTCGACGACCTGGTGCGCAAGACGAAGGACTTCCAGGAGTACCTCGACCGCTGCGGCGGCGTGCGGCGCATCCAGCAGCTCCGGGCCCAGGAACTGCTGCTCGACGCGGGACAGGCGAGGTGAGGCGATGACGACCTACAGCACGATGGAGATGATGATCGTCGCCGCGGCGCGCGAGCTGGAGGACGGCAAGTCGGTGGCGGTGGGGACCGGCGCCCCCTGCGCGGCGGCGATGCTGGCGCAGAAGACCCACGCGCCGAACCTGGTGATCTTCTTCGAGGCCGGGGGGGTGGCGCCGATCCTCCCCCAGATGCCGATCTCGGTCGGCGATTCGCGCACCACCTGGCGCGCCGTGATGGCGAGCGGCATGGCCGACATCATGGAAACCTGCCAGCGCGGCATGGTCGACTATTGCTTCCTCGGCGGCGCCCAGATCGACCCCTACGGCAACCTCAACTCGACCTCGATCGGCGACTGGCAGAAACCCAAGGTCCGCTTCCCGGGCTCGGGCGGCGCGAACGACTTCGCCTCCTTCGCCTGGAAGGTGATGGTCATCACGCCCCAGGACGCCCGCCGCTTCGTGCCCAAGGTCGATTTCATCACGACGCCCGGCTATCTCGACGGTCCGGGCGCGCGCGAGCGGGCCGGGCTGCCGGAGGGCGGCGGGCCGCACCGCGTGATCACCAACATGGCCGTGTTGGGGTTCGATCCCGCGACCCGCCGGATGCGCGTCGAATCGGTGCACCGGGGCCGCACGCTCGCCGAGGTGCAGCAGAACTGCGGATTCGAGCTGCCCGCGGCGCCCCAGGTCGGCGAGACCCCGCCGCCCACCCCCGAGGAACTCGAGATCCTCCGCACGCAGGTCGACCCGTTGCGCTACATCATCGGCCGCTGAACGAGTCTCGACCGAGCGGCTCGAACCGCGCCGTGAAGTGCCGCAGGACCTTGGGCGCCTCGACGATGCGCCACCCGCACAACGTCTCCCGCCGCGCGTGCAGCGCCAGCACCGCCTCGGCCACGTAGTCGATGTGCGACTGCGTGTAGACCCGTCGCGGGATCGCCAGCCGCACCAGGTCCATCGCCGCCGGCGTCTCGGTCCCGTCGGGACGGAGGCCGAACATCACCGTCCCGATCTCCACCGCCCGCACGCCGGCCTCGACGTACAGCGCGTTGCAGACGGCGATGCCCGGGTACTGCAGCGGCGGCACGTGCGGCAGCATGGCCCGTGCGTCGAGGTACACCGCGTGGCCGCCCGGCGGCTGCAGCACCGGAACCCCCGCGGCGATCAGCTTCTCCGCGAGGTACTCCGTCGAACGGATCCGGTAGCGGAGATAGGACTCGTCGAGCACTTCCTCCAGGCCGCGGGCGATCGCTTCCAGGTCGTAGCCCGCCAGGCCGCCGTACGTCGGGAAACCCTCGGTCAGGATCAGCAGGTTGCGCGCGGTGGCGGCCCAGGCGTCGTCGTTCATCGCCAGGAAGCCGCCGATGTTCGCCAGGCCGTCCTTCTTCGCCGACATCGTGCAGCCGTCGGCCAGCGAGAACATCTCCTGCGCGATCTCCTTCGGCGTCCGGTCCCGCTGCCCCTCCTCGCGCAGCTTGATGAAGTACGCGTTCTCGGCGAACCGGCAGGCGTCCAGGAACAACGGCTTGCCGTACTTCGTGCAGATCGCCCGCACCGCCCGCAGGTTGGCCAGCGAGACCGGCTGGCCTCCGCCCGAGTTGTTGGTCACCGTCACCATCACCAGCGGCACGCGGTCGCCGTGCTGTTCGAGCAGCCGTTCGAGCGCCTCGAGATCGACGTTGCCCTTGAACGGGTGGACCAGCGACGGCACCCGCCCCTCGGGGATCACCAGGTCCCGCGCTTCCGCCCCCTCGAACTCGATGTTCGCCCGCGTCGTGTCGAAATGCGTGTTGCTCGGCACGATCGATCCGCGCTGCAGCACCGTGTGGAACAGGATCCGCTCCGCCGCCCGTCCCTGGTGCGTCGGGATCACGTGCCGGAAGCCGGTCAGATCCTGCACCACGTCGCGGAAGCGATAGAACGACCGGCTGCCGGCGTAGCTCTCGTCCCCCTGCACCAATGCGCCCCACTGCGCCGCCGACATCGCGCCGGTGCCCGAGTCGGTGAGCAGGTCGATCAGCACGTCCTCCGCGCGCAGCGAGAACACGTTGTACCCCGCCGCGCGCAGCGCCGCCGCCCGCGCCTCGGGCGTCGTGAACTGGATCGCCTCGACCGACTTGATCCGGAAGGGCTCGATGATTGTCTGGAAACGCATGCGCCAACTCCCTGCGTCCCCCGTCCCCCGTCCCGCGTCCCCCGTTGGACCCCGCCCCGCCGGGCCGACCGGCGAGCGGATGATCCACGTCCCGGGCCCGTGCGGCAAGCCGATTCGAACGGCTTGCCTCCGCGGCGTCTTTGCCGCACCCTTCCTGGGAGGCCGGGAACCGGCCGGCAAGGAGGTCCGATGCGCACCGTATGCTGTCTTCCAGTCCTGCTGGCGCTGTTCGGCTGCTACGATTCGTGGGTGAACCTGGCCGGCGACGGGGGATCCCCCGACGATGCGCGCGCCGACGTCGCGGCGGACGCCGACGCGGAGGCGGATGCGGACGCCGACGCGGAGGCGGACGTGACGCCCTCCTGCCCGCCGCCGGGCGACGGCGTCTGGGCCGACTTCACGGTGGACGGCTCGACCGAGGACGAGGCGGACCTCGATCTGCCCTGCGTGGTCGACTCCGTGATCGCGGAGTCCGGAGGCGGGATCCGGATCAACCTCGGCTGCGGCACCGGAGCCATCCTCGAGCCCCACACGATCGAGCTGCTGGCCTCCCCGGGCCCCTGGCTCTTCGGCCTCGACGGGCTCGAGGTGCGTTTCCGGTACGTCGCCGAGCGCGTGTGGTGGATCAACCGCTGGTTCTCGCTGCGCGACGCCTCGGGCTACGTGCAGGTCTTCGGCGTCTCGGCCGAGAACCTGGCGCCCCCCGGCTCGACGCCCAACGAGTGGTATGCGCCGGCGAACATCGACCTGCGGACCGGCGTCTGTCCGCCGACCACCGAATCCTGCGGGCGGATCGAGCGCCTCGCGCTGCAGGTCGCCTACTCCGGCGAGACGCGGCTCGTGTTCGACGGGACCGCCGACTCGGTGGGCGAGATGCTGAGCCTGTACGTCATCGTCGCCGGCGCGACCCGCTACCTCGAGATGACCTGCACCGACATGCCGCGGCAGTTCGTGACCGCGCTGCTGTTCGGGCTTCTTGAAGGCTGACGCCGGTTGCCGGCGGCGACTTGCTCTGCTAGCCTGCGCATCGTTGTCCGCGAGGAAGGGAGGGTCTCGATGAGAAACGCGACGTTCCTTGTGATCGTGGCGCTGGTGACGGCGACGGCGGGATGCGACGACGACACCAGCACGGCCGGGTGCATCGATCTGTGCCGCGAGGCGCAGGCGGGTTCGTGCACCGCTATCACCGGCGACTGCTCGGCGTTCTGCCACGCCCTCGACGGCGTCCAGGGACCGTCGGGCTGCGCCGACGAGCGGGAGGCGTACCAGGGGTGCCTGAACCGCGGCGCCAGCGCCTGCGCCGGGGACTGCGGCAGCCAGGAAAACGCGCTGACGTCCTGCGTCGCCCTGTACTGCCTGGCGAATCCGACGAACGCCGACTGCACCGTCCTCAGCGCGTCGTTCTGACGCTCGCCCGCCCGGCGGGCGGGCACCGGTCGAACCCGGGCCCCGGGCGCTCGCGCCTCCGCCCGACGCGGCGGGCCCGACGCCAGGGCCTCGCCAAAGTCGCCGCCGCCCATGCCTGGCGGGCTCCAGGCTCCGGGCTCGAGGCTGCAGGCCGGCGGAATCACGATCGCCCTGTCGCTCCTGGAGCCTGCCCCGAAAATCGCCCGTCCCCTGCGCATCCGCCCAGCGTTTTCGTGATTCGCGGATGGCCCGCCGGGGCCGTGGGCAACGGAAGCCTCGCGCCGGCCGGCGATGCGGACTTCGGCGACACCCTGGCCCGGCGCTACGCCGGGTTGACCTTCTTGCGCGCCGCGAGCTGGACCCCGCGGGGCACGTCGTTCGACTTGGCCAGCCGGCGCAGCTCCGGCTCGCCCAGCCGGTCGAGCAGCCGCACGGCGCTGCCGAGCGGCGTCTTGGGGTTGCGCACCAGCGCGGCCACCACGCCCGGATTCTGCGACCATTCGCGGTGCCCCGCGATGATCTGCAGCGCGTCGGGGCTCGCCTGTCGCGAGCCGGCGAGATAGCGCACCTCCTCGATCGTGATGTGCGGATTCTGCAACAGGAAGGACTGGATCGTCTTGTTCGGGTCCCGGGCCAGCAGCAGGCGGGCGGCGCGGTCGCCGTGGGCCGCCAGGTGCATCCGCTGCTGGGCCGACATGGCCCGGATCTGGTCGGCCAGCGGCCCCGCCATCGCGGCGTCCGGCGCCGCAGCGGGCTCCGCGTTCGAGGCGCCGTCGTCCGGCGGTTCTTCCGCCCGGGTGGCGGCCTCGACGGCGGGCGCCGTCGATCGCGGGGCGGGCGGCGACTCGCCGGACCACGCCACCTCCGCCGGCGTCTCGTCCGCGCCGCCCGGCGCGGCCAGCCAGGCCTCGAACCGCGCGCGCACCGGCTCCGGGTCGTCGAAGCCGAGCGCCATGCCGGCGCCGGCGTAGACCTGCAGAACGCGCGCGGGCCAGACTGCCGTCTCGCCGCTCGGCGCCTCGACGAGCAGCCGCACGTCCTGCAGGGTCTCGGGCGCCGGCTCCGGCACCGGCACGAACAGGCAACCCCGTTGCAGGTGCCCGCGCTGTTCCTGCAGGGCCGGTCGTCCCCGGAAGCGGACCGACAAGGTTCGCACGACTTCATCCCGCCCGTCGCCCGCGACGCGGCCCATCGCCGCGCGCGTCCCGACGGCGAGATTGAAGCACGGGTCGCTCGACGGCGCCAGCGGCGCGCTCGTCCCGCGCGGCGTGACCGTTCACCTGTTCTCCCGCAAGGTCGGGGAGCGCGCGGCCGCCCCGCCGGTGACATCCGGTTGGCGGCCTGGCGTGCGGCCGAGCGGTCCCCCGGGTCGGGGATCCGGTGGGGCTGCCGTGCTATGCTGGCGGAATGTCGTGCACGACAAGGAAGTCCGTCGGGGAACGGTCGCGGCTCCAGTGGGGTGTCTTTCCGGCCCGCGGGTCGCCCGGTGCGCTCGCGGTGCTCGCGGCGGCCGCGGCGTCGGCGTCGGCGTCGCGGGCGGCGACCTACGAGGTCGGTCCGGGGCAGCCGCTGGCGGCCGTCGGCGACGTACCGTGGGAGTCGCTGGCGCCCGGCGACGAGGTGCGGATCCACTGGCGCGCCGAACCGTACCGCGAGAAGTTCGTGGTGGCGGTGCAGGGCACCGCGGAGCGGCCGGTGGTGATCCGCGGGATTCCCAACGAGCGCGGCGAGCCGCCGGTGATCGATGGCCGGGACGCGACCACGCGCGCCGCCCTGGACTTCTGGAACGAGAACCGCGGCGTGATCAAGATCGGCGGCGCGAACACGCCGGACTGCGACGCGCCGGACTGCGTGCCGAGCTGGATCACGATCGAAGGGCTCGACGTGCGCTCCGCCCGCCCGCCGTACGCGTTCTCCAGCGCGCGCGGCGGCGGCGACTACGCCGACAACGCGGCCGCGATCTACGTCGAGGTCGGCCGCCGGATCACGATCCGCAACTGCCGGATCCACGACTCGGGCAACGGGCTGTTCATCGGCGCCTACGACGGCCTGACCGAGGACATCCTGGTCGAGGGCAACTGGATCTACGACAACGGCATCGAGGGCTCGATCTACGAGCACAACAGCTACACCGCGGCCCGCGGCATCACCTTCCAGTTCAACCACTACGGCTCCCTGCGCGCCGGGTGCGGCGGCAACAACCTCAAGGACCGCTCCGCCGGCCTGGTCGTCCGCTACAACTGGATCGAGAACGGCAACCGGCAGCTCGACCTGGTCGATGGCGAGGACACCGCCGAGATTCCGGGTGACCCGCGGTACCGCACCACCTTCGTCTACGGGAACGTCCTCGTCGAAGGCCCCGACGAAGGGAACAGCCAGATCGTCCACTACGGCGGCGACAGCGGCGACGAGAGCCTCTACCGCAAGGGAACGCTCTACTTCCACAACAACACGGTCGTCTCCACCCGCGACGGCAACACCACCCTGTTCCGGCTATCGACGAACGACGAGCGCTGCGACGCGCGCAACAACGTGTTCTACGTCTCCGCCCCGGGCGACCGCCTCGCCCTCTGCTCCGGCACCGGCAGGCTCGACCTGAGCCACAACTGGTTCAAGCCCGGCTTCGTCGCCACCCACGACACGCTCGAGGGGACGATCGGGGACGACGGCACCGCCGTCACCGGCGACGACCCGGGGTTCGTCGACCGGATCGCCCAGGACTTCCACCTCGCCGCCGGCTCGCCCTGCATCGATGCCGGTACCGACCTGGCGGCCGCGGTCCTGCCCGACCACGACGTCCTGTTCCAGTACGTCGCGCACCAGGCCGGCGAACCGCGGCCGCTCGAACCGCCGTTC